>CBDUUJ010000061.1:0-10251 GCA_965370205.1 uncultured bacterium | reverse complement strand
CCGAACTTCTGGGGATGGAAACCAATCCCAAGGAGGTCCGTATCAGGGATCGACGCAAGGAGCTTCTATCGAGGGAGGAATAATAATATTGCGAAAAATAAGTGACGTAAAATCATATAATGCTGTCTGGAGAATTTTACTCGGTATATTGGTAGTACTGGTGGTTGTAATTGCGGCTGTTGCCACTTACCTTCCGGGCGTACAGAGACTTCTTAACGACCCCGGCGCTGTTTTCGCGGGCGATGATGTCCTTCAGGATGCCGCGCGCCGGCTTTCACGGGCTGATTCACACCTGAGAACCCACCCGAATGACGATTCCGCGCATCTCGACAGAGCGAGTGCATATCTTGCCCTGGGAAATCTCGAAGGCGCGCGGCTCGAATGGGAGAACCAGCATGAAAGAGGTACATCCGAGTGGGGGGATATCGGGCGGTCCCTCGAAGAACTGGAATTAAAAACCGATGAAATCCGCGCTCTTTTACACGAGGCCGAAACGAACGCGTCACCGTCCGAGCACTATCCGCCGATCTATACACTCCTCGATGATATCGCCGACCGGTTTTCCGGCATTCCGCATTATCGCGCATTGTTTCTGAAGGGGTATCTTCTCCTGAGGGAGGGTCGGAAGGCGGAGGCGGAGCCGATTTTCGCCGACGAGCTGAATCATTATGTCCCGCTTCAGGATTATGTCATGTACAACCATGCACGTTCTCTCATGGTTTCCGGCGGCGAGGATGAAGCCCTCGAAGAATTCGATAATTTTTTATCGAAATATCCGTCAAGCAGGCTCGCGCCGATCGCGCATCTCGAACGCATTAATATACAGAGAGATCTTGACCGCCTTACCGATGCTCTTGACGAATGCCGTCGTGCGCTGGACAGGTATCCGAACAGTCCTTTCGCGCCGAAAACGCTCAGGAAATTCGCGGAGGTATATGAATCCGAGATGGATTTCGACAACGGCGCGGATATCAGGATTCGCATTCTTCGTGATTTTCCCGAAAGTAGTGAAGCATCGGAGACTATCGGCATGTTTTTCGGCGGAGTTTATGCGGTATCGCTGCTTGATGAGTCGGACCGTCTGGAAGTCGCCTACGCCGCAATTCTGCCGCATACATCCGACGCGTTTGAGATACTGTCGGAGCTTGCGGATTCCGGAAATCTCGATCCGGAGGAACGCGCGAAGGCATGTCATGGATGCGCAAGGTGCGAATATTATCGCGGTCATTACTATGAATGCATCGATTGGGCGGACAGGGCGCGGGGAATCGGTCCGGGAACCGAGTGGGCAGACCGCTCGGGAATTCGCAAAGGTCATGCGTATTCGAAGCTGAACAAATATACGCTGTTTAAGGAAGCACTCTGGGCGGTTGCTCGCGGACATGGGGAGCTTGCGTCTCTGGCGGCTGAAATCCTGGCTGAGAATGCATATGAGGAAAGTGACCTGGATACTGTCGAAGCGGCGTGCAGGTATATTGTCGATGAATATCCGTCGAGCGATGAAACTCCAGCCGCGATGACCATGCTTGCGTATCTGGGTTGCCGGGACAGGCAGTACCAGTCTGCGAAAGGTTACGCTGATAGATGTGTCTCCGCATTTCCGGATGATCCCGCCTCGGCGGAAGCGGGATTCTGGTTCGCGCATGCGCTTACCGGGCTTGGACGGTCGGGCGAGGCGGATGCCGCTTACCATGAACTTGCAGAGAGGGTGCCATGGAATTACTGGGGCATAAGAGCGCGTGAGAATCTGAATATCGGTTACCAGGGGACGCCGTCCGTCGATCCGTTTGATTTCAATTCCGAACAGGTCAGCGTCTACACCGGAGCGCTTGCGACAGCATGGGAACTCTACGATGTCGGGGTTCTTGACCTGGCCGAAAGCGAATTCATCCTGGCTCTTGATAACGGAATACCGGGCGCGATGTCCGGACTTGCGCTTGTACACATGGAGCGTGGAGACATTCATTCCGCGGTTGTCGGGCTTCGCGATGCCGCGTGGGTCGGCGATCAGGCGCATCTGACCCCCATAAGACAGGATAGGATTCTTGATGAACTGTATCCCCGCCCGTTTATTGAGGAGATTCGAGCATCGTCTCTGCAACACAATGTACCGCCGGAGTGGCTCTGGGGAGCCATGCGTCAGGAATCGTGTTTCAATCCGCGCGCGAGATCGCCGGTGGGAGCATCCGGTCTGATCCAGATTATGCCGCAAACAGGGAGATTCATCGCCGACCGGCGCGGACTCGCGACCTTCGATCCTGAAACGCTTTTTAATCCTTCAGTGAATATCGATTATGGAGCATGGTATTTCGATTACCTGAGGGATGAGACCGGTGGAAATCGATTGACGGATATCCTCATCGCATATAACGCCGGTCCGGGACGTCTGCGCTCATACAGGCAGCAGCTTCCGACCCGCGATGACGATGTTTTCATTAATGCAATTCCCAACTGGGAATCGAGGAACTTCACTTACTGGGTCTACGCGAATATACGAATGTATGAGGCGGTCCTTGACGCTGAAGATTTCCAGCTTGTGGCGTTTTAATTATCCAGACTTTCTAAACAATTCAGATTTATTGTGGGGCAGACTTTCCAGTCTGCCGTTGAAAAATAACACGATACTTCTCGATTTATCCCCATAAAAAAATATGCCGCCCACAAACTTGATCCTGTCTCGACCAATTTTTTTATAATCTTCGGGTTTGTGGGTGTCCGTTTTCTTCGTCAGTCATCCTAGAAAAGACACCCTATAGGTTAACCTACCTCTACAAACCCGAAGATTATCGGGGATTGACCTGTCTGCGCCAAGTTTGTGGGCGGCATAGATGTATTGTCTTTCCTGTATATTTTAGTGCAGAATATTGGTTGCAATGATATTAAAAAGTGAAAAATACTCCGGTATCCCACCCTTTAGGGTGGGTGGAAGGCTGTAGCGCGGACGTCCCGTCGGCTGTCTTGTGGACGTCCTCGTCCGCTTATTTTATGTGGTTTATTTTAAAACCAGCAGGATTTTGTCATGGAAATTGCCTTGTCAGGTGTATAAGGACCCGTAAAGGGAGTAAAATAGACCCGATTGTGAGGCATATATAACTCATGTGTGGAATTATAGGCTACATAGGAAACCGTCCGGCAGTTCCTCTGCTGATTGACGGCCTGAAAAAAATGGAGTACCGGGGATACGACTCCGCCGGTATCGCCCTCCTCGATGACAATGAATTCATTGTCAGACGAGCACAGGGAAAAATAAAAGACCTTGAAAAACGTATCGAGGGTGATGTCTTCCCGATGCCGATCGGGGTGGGGCATACCCGCTGGGCGACGCACGGGGTGCCGTCGGAGGAGAACGCGCATCCGCACCGGGATAATAAGGGGAGGATACTGGTTGTCCAGAACGGGATAATTGAGAATTTCCTGTCCCTCAAGGAAAAACTGAAAAAGGCGGGACATGTATTCACCAGCCAGACCGATACCGAAGTCATTCCTCACCTGATCGCTGAATATTTCGAGGGCGATCTTCCATCCGCAGTCAGGAAAGCGATCGCCGAACTCAAGGGTGCGTTCGCGCTTGTTGTGGCGTCGTGGGAAGACCCCAGACTCATTGCGGTCAGGGAGGGTCCGCCGATGATCATTGGCAGGGCGGAGGGTGACAAAAATGGAAACGGAGCCGGTTCGATTGCCGCAAGCGATATCGCGGCGCTGCTCGAACACACGCGCGATGTGTATTTCCTCGATGACGGAGAGATGGCGATCCTTACAGAGGATACGATCGAGATAACGGATTTCGATGGGAAACCGATAGACAAATCCATAACCCATATCACGTGGAACCCGATCCAGGCCCAGAAAAGCGGTTACAAACATTTCATGCAGAAGGAGATATTCCAGCAGCCTGAGACGCTTCGCGACACGATACTCGGACGGTTCGATCTTGAGGCGGGAGAGATCAATCTCGATGAAATTTCGGATATAGCCTGCAGGAATTACTCGAACTTCAATCACGTTCTTCTTGTAGCGTGCGGAACCGCCTGGCATGCATGTCTTGTTGGAAAATACCTGATCGAGCGGTTCAGTAATCTGAGAGTGGAGGTCGATTACGGAAGCGAATTGAGATACCGCGATCCGAAAATCGATGATAAAACTCTCTTTGTTGCGATTTCGCAGTCAGGTGAGACCGCCGATACGCTCGGGGCTGTTCGCAGCGCGAAAGATCGAGGCGCAAGCATTGCGAGCATTGTGAATGTCGTCGGAAGCACTGTCGCGAGAGAGTCGGATGCCGTAATCTACACACATTGCGGACCTGAGATCGGTGTCGCGAGCACAAAGGCTTTCACCGCGCAGCTTGCGGTGCTTGTGCTGCTGGCTCTGCATATCGGTCGAAAAAGCGGAACCGTTTCAACCGACGAGTGCAAAAAAATCCTTCAGGACCTTATTGAAATCCCCCAGCATGTCAGGACCGTTCTGAAACAGGACGATGAACTGAAGGGATTCTCCCGCCATTATCGCGACAAGCAGGATTTCCTCTATCTCGGTCGGGGAATCAATTATCCCATTGCCCTCGAAGGCGCTCTTAAACTCAAGGAGATCAGTTATATCCATGCCGAGGGATATCCTGCGGGTGAGATGAAACACGGACCGATCGCGCTTATCAGCCGCGAGATGCCTGTTGTGACACTTATCACGCAGAATAATGTCTATGAAAAAACGCTTTCAAATCTTATGGAAGTAAAGGCGAGGGACGGCGAGGTTATCGCGATCGCGGACGAAGGTGACGATCGCATCGGGGAGGTCGCCGATCACGTCTTTCATGTCCCGCGTGTGAGCGAGATGCTTTCCCCCATACTTCTGACTGTTCCTCTCCAGCAGCTTGCCTACCATATCGCCGTGCATCGCGGATGCGATGTCGATCAGCCCAGGAATCTTGCAAAAAGCGTTACGGTTGAATAAAATACGCGAATGTATTTTTATCCGCTCCCTCACGGTCGCGGCTCTGTTACAATCGCGGCTCTGTTACAATCGCGGTTTTGTTACAGTCGCGGTTTTGATACAATCGCGGCTCTGTTGCAGTTGCGGCTTTGATACTATTAGGAGTCTTGTTATCGAGGCACATTCATGAAGTATCACGATATTGTCACAATCGGAAATGGAACAGGCCAGGGTGTAATTCTCCAGGCGATAAGAAAACTCACCACTCTCGACAGGGTAACTGTGCTGGTTGGAGTAACTGATAACGGTGGTCACTCCGGAGCGCTCAGGCGCGAGATGAACATACCGTCCATGGGCGACGTTAAAACCGTCATCGCAGCGCTGACCGGTGAGACAGTATGGGGCCAGCTTGTAAGACATCGATTCAGAGAGGGGCGCCTGACCGGTGTCAGCATAGGGAATTTGATACTCACGTCGCTGATCGATGATGGCGGCAGCCTTTACCACGCAACCCGCAGGCTGAGCCAGGCTCTTGATATCAAGGCTCACATTATTCCCATTTCGGACGATGACGCGCAGGTGGTGGCAGAGCTTGCCGATGGAACTGAAATCGAAGGTGAATGGGAAACAATTAACAGGGAAAACAGGGAGGTCCCGATTACAGGTATCCATCATAATCCGGAAATGACAACCAATCCTCACGGTTTAAGTGCATTGGAAAATGCGGGATGGATAATCATCTGTCCCGGGACCCTGTTTCTCGGGATCGGTTCGATTCTTGCCGCTCCGGGAGTGAAGGAGCGAATATCAGCCGGTAACGCGAGTGTTATCGCAGTGGGAAATGTCCTTACGCAACCGGGTGTTACGGACGGCATGACCGCGCAGGATCATCTGAACACACTTGAAAAAATGCTGGGACGGAAAATCGATTTCTATCTCCAGCATGACAAGGAACTTCCGGATGAAACTCTGAAAATTTATCTGGAAAAGGGATTCAGGCCTGTTGTCGACGATTTAAAAGAGAACGGCAGGCAGATAGTCAGGGGCGATCTGGTAAGCGAATCATTTATCAGGAAGGTAGACAGAATTCATTATGATTCCGAACGGGGTTATCCGCATGCGATGAGGCATGATCCCGCGATGCTTGCGAGAATTCTTCTTCATGTATCCGAAGCCACGCCTGAGGATGAACATTTCTCGTCGGAGCCGGTTGAGGAGCGCTGGGAGGTCAGGGATTTTTAAATCGTAATTCCAACCTGATTTGCTGAGGAAAAAAAAGATGTATGGTGACTTTCTCATCAAAACAAAAAAATCAGGGTGCCGCCCACAAGCGAGTCTTCGAGCTTGTGGGTGTCCGACTTCCCTTATCCTCTCAGTAATGGCGTACCCTCGATATTAATTCTCGACAGATTAACCGCACCATTTTCGGTGATGAGGTAGTCATCCTCGAAATGTGCCGATAACCCGCTATCCGAGGTTACCACAGTCCAGTTATCGTCAAGAGTAACAATGTAGTAATCTTTTTCGCAGACCATAGTCTCGATGGCCAGCACCATTCCCGGTACGATCTCGGGACCGGAGCCGGGTTTTCCAAAATTAAAAATAGGCGGTTCCTCATGCAGATTGGCGCCGACTCCATGACCGTACAAATGCCTTACGACAGAGAACCCCGGTTTTTCGGCGACGCGCTGGATGGCGGCGGAGATATCGCCGATGTGGTTCCCCGGACGGGCATGTTTTGCGCCTGCCCAGTTTGCGTTACGGGTCGCATCCATAAGGCGAAGCGCGGTTTCGCCGACATCGCCGATCGCTATAGTGAACGCCGCGTCCGAATAATATCCTTTGTACTTTGTTCCGCAATCGATTGATACGATATCGCCGTTCTTGATTTTTCTCGGTCCCGGAATGCCGTGAACGATTTCCTCGTTTATTGATATACAGCATGTGGCGGGATAATCCGGATCGCCTTTCACTCCCTTGAATGCGGGAATTGCGTCGGCTGATCGAATCATTTCCTCCGCGACCCGGTCGATCTCTGCGGTAGTGATGCCCTCGCGGATTATAGTCTTCAAGTGCTCTTCCACTTCGTGGAGAATCTCACAGGATTGTCGGATGAATTTTATCTGATGTTCATTGTATATTGGCATAATGTCGAATGGATTTTAGTCCGATTGATTGTGGATAGCAAGGTATGGGCGATATTGAGCCTGATGGATGTGAACTCCCGGCGGCTGGATGTTATAATAAATAATGATGGAAATTGTGTAACGGATGAGCACATTTGATGACATAACGAACTCGCTTATGGATCTCTGCCAGCGACTGACGATCAGTGGCAGGAGAACCGCCGCGATCACCCGTCTGAGGATGGAGCTGTCGGGTCATGACAGGCAGCGCAGGGAATATTTCAGCGATCTGGGCGAGAGGATCGATGAGCTGAGGCGATCGGGGCAGATAAGCGATGCGGGCCTGCTGGTTCTTCTGGAGGAAAATTTCGGTAATATCGACAGGATAAATAAAAAAATCCAGGAGACAATGGACGCGATCAGGGAATTCAATCTGAGGGACTCCGATGGGGATCAGGCGACGGATTCGGTGCCGGAGGAGGAATTTTCTCAGGAATCGGAGAACCTGCTGGACAGTTTTGGAGTCCTTTAAATAGCACTTCCCGGAGCCGGTCCGGATTTTACGGACGGGATTTCCTGAAAACCCCACTCTCATGAAGCGATACCGGATAATTTCGGAACTTGGAAAAGGCGCCACCGGCGTTGTGTTCAGGGCTGTTCGATCGGAGGACGGTTCCACCGTCGCACTGAAAAAACTCGTCCTTCCCGGACATCTGGATGCGCACGAGGAGGAGGAATTTGTCAGGCGCTTCAAGACCGAGGCGAAAGCGGCTCAGACTCTTAACCATCCCGGTATTGTAAAGGCTCTCGATTGCGGACTGGACGAGGGAACCCTGTATATCGCATATGAATTGATAGAGGGCGTCACAATCGAGGAGGCGATCAAATCCGACAGTTCATTCAGCTCCGAAGAGGTCGCCGACATAATCATGCAGATCGCCGATGCTCTGGATTATGCCCATCGCGAGGGAGTGGTTCATCGCGATCTCTCACCGGGGAACATTTTCCTGACAAGCGACGGAAAAGTACGGATAACCGATTTCGGTGTGGCCGGATTTACATCGAGAGCAACCATAACTCCCGGTGACGATTCAATCGTCGGGACACCCGGATACATGGCTCCGGAGCAGATAACCGGGGGAGAGACAGATCCGAAAAGCGATATCTTTGCGCTCGGGTGCGTGGCTTATGAGCTTCTGACCGGAAGCCGGGCATTTACAGGCGATAATATCGCTCAGATTATCCACAGGATTATCAACGAGCAACCGTCCCCGATTCGGGAGTTGAATCATAAAGTTCCTCTGGCTCTTGAGGAGATTGTATTTCGGATGCTGGCCAAGAATTCGGATTACCGCTATCAGAGCATGCAGGAAGTCCGGTTGGCGGCTGAGAGGGTTATCGGTGAAATTCCGAAAATAAGCAAAAAAATGAAGGAACAGGAGGCGGGACATGCACCGGTACTTGTTGTTACCGGGGGTCCCCATGATGGTGAGAGGTTCAATCTGCAGCAGACCGTTACTACAATCGGTCGGATGATCGGCGATGTACTTCTGGCCGGGGATGAAAAGGTCGCCGGGCAGCATGCATGGATCACGAAAGAGGAATCGGGCTGGATTCTCTACGATGCGGACACTGAAAACGGTACATTTCTCAATGGTGAACGGATAGAGCGCGACGAGATATTTGCGGGTGATAAAATCCGGATCGGGGATACGGTTCTTGAATTCCAGGGCGCCGGAGGTCATGTGGGCGCGTTTGAGGAACCGGGGGATACCGGTATCGAACCGGATGTCCACTCCTCACGAAAAATTCCATCTGAAGCAAAACGTGTGCCGCTGGGCGCGATTGTGCTCCTTGTGATCCCGGGCATTATTGTTCTGGCGGGTCTTTTATATATCGGCGTGGTTAAACCACAGCAGATTATGTCAAGCCTGAATGATGTTACAAACGAGCGATGGGTTACCGCGTTCGACCATCTCGATACCACCGCGATCGGTACTCCGGCATGGTTGCAGGCAGCGTTCGAGATTAATCAGGAATGGCGGCAGATGCCGATTTTCGAGATCGATCCGGAACCGGATACCGATCCCGATTCGACTGTCAGCGGTCCGGGAGATTTCATGGCTCCGGTGTGGGTTATCGGGCATGGACGAATAAATACCGAAGTCGATTTCAGATTTGATATGTTTGCTTATGCCACTGAATTCCTTACTGCTGTTACTCCCGGAACATCCGGTTGGGATGGAACTGAAAATTCGGCCGGCCTGACTCTCGCGGTTCAGACGGTCAGAGGGATTAAACTACGAATCGAGAATATGGATGTTCCCGCGGGAGTAAGCCCGGAATGGACTGGACGGAGAAACCAGCTTATATCGGTTATCAGGAGATGGGAGGCTGCCGCGGTCTCGGGAATGGGCAGTGACCGGACAAGTGGATTTACGGCGGAACGCAATCGCGCGAATCAGTCTCTTCTGAATGGGTGGTACACCTATGAAGAGAGCAACGGCGACCTGATGCTTCTTGACGATGCATTCAATCAGTTCCAGTCCTGCATTGAGACCATGGACCCGATTCTTGAGGTGAATCCGGGCGAAGAGGAAGCGTCGGCGGTCAGAGGCCTGGCGTATTATCTATGCGCGAGAGTTCTTCGGGATGCCGGTGCAAGTCTTGGGCCGGACAGATACGAACGCGCCCTGAATTATCTGGACAGCGCACAGACGGACATCTCATCTATCGGGAATGCTGCTTGGAATCGCGCAATACCGGATGATTTCGACATGGAATTTCAATCGCCCGAAACGGTACAGGCGAAAATCCGCGCTCTCAGGCTCACATTAAACAGCCTGCTGAGCGAAGAATAAAAACCAATGAACAGATTTTTCGACAAATTCCTTCCCGTCATTTTCTGGACCGCCATTATCGCGCTCGCGACCTGGGGAAGCTGGGTATTGGTTACAGGACGCGAAATAATTCAGCCTGAAACCCCTGTAACGGATAATCAGCTAAACGGTACAATTCCACCCGCCGTAGTCGATCAGCCGGTTATCAATGAGGTATCAGCCAACGGCGCAATTCACTGGACACTTTACATGGACCGGATCACAAGGGAAGAGGATTCTGTCATGGAGCTTTCAAAACCAAGAGCGCTCTACCGATTTGAATCAGGCGAGATTCTGGATGTGACAGGCGAAACGGGTAC
>CBDUUJ010000060.1:0-10267 GCA_965370205.1 uncultured bacterium | reverse complement strand
ATGAGGGGATAATGATAGCGCTTCCGGACGGATGCCAATCGATCCTGGTGCGTTCCGTCGAGCCGGGCGACCGCATGGCTCCGATGGGCATGGAGGGCCATACAAAGAAGCTGTCGGATATTTTCATAGATATCAAAGTTCCCCGGAGCCTGCGACAGCTCGAACCTGTACTGGTCAGCATGCCGGATAGCAACATAATTGCGCTTCCGGGGTTGAAAATAGTGTCCGAAATCGCGAAAGTAAGGAAGGAGAGCATAACGGCGATCCTTTTGACATTGCGAACCGGCTAGCGGGTTGACGGACGGTATGATAGACTTATATGTTTGGTTTATGGGCCTTTGTAACCGCTCAAAAGCGGTCGATATAATATGAAAGGATGAAGAAAACGCATTTAATTAATAGGCGTTTCCGTTACAAGGCGATTAAAGCATGAAAAGATCCCGTTGGAATTCATTCTCCGTAATTGCAGTGCTTCTGGCGATAGCACTGATATACACGTTTTTCACATCACATGCCAAAGTCGAAGAGATCCCCTTCAGCACTTTCCTGCGATTAATTGAGAACAGCACCGGAAGCCAGGTCAGCTCGGTGGAAATCCGTGAGGACGAGGGATTCATCATCGGTGAGAACTACTCGGAACAGATGGATGTCCCGAAACAGTTCCGCACACGATTCCCCGTCGGATACGAGGAGCAGATCATTACACTTCTCCACCAGTACGACGTGGAGATGACCATCAAAAACCCGCCTTTTATCCTGACCGCTCTCTCCCCTCTCCTTCTGCTGCTTGTGCCACTTCTTCTGTTCGGCCTTCTGTATTTCATCCTGTACCGGCAGGCGCAGTCAGCCGGAGGACAGGCTTTCACTTTCGGAAAATCCAAGGCCAAGATGCTCACCGATAATCGGCCTCAGGTCAACTTCAAGGACGTGGCGGGTATCGATGAAGCGGTCGAGGAGCTTATGGAAGTGGTCGAGTTCCTGAAGGAGCGGAAGAAATTCATCGCCCTGGGCGCGAAGATTCCAAAGGGTGTACTTCTCGTTGGACCTCCGGGATGCGGAAAGACACTCCTGGCCCGTGCAATCGCAGGCGAGGCGAGCGTTCCGTTCTTCCACATGAGCGGTTCGGACTTTGTCGAAATGTTCGTTGGAGTCGGCGCCAGCCGTGTCAGAGACCTGTTCGAGCAGGCGAAGAAAAACGCGCCGTCTATTGTTTTCGTGGATGAGATCGACGCGGTCGGTCGCCAGCGTGGAGCCGGTCTCGGCGGCGGTCACGATGAAAGGGAACAGACACTGAATGCGCTTCTGGTCGAGATGGACGGTTTTGACCCGAATTCCGGCGTAATCATGATCGCTGCGACCAACCGTCCGGATATCCTCGATCCCGCCCTGCTCCGTCCGGGACGATTCGACCGCCAGATTGTCGTCGACAATCCGGACATCAAGGGCAGAGAGGAAATCCTGTTAATACATTCAAGAGAAATTCCGCTCGACGATGATGTCGATCTCGGCATAATCGCCCGGCGCACTCCGGGATTCACCGGCTCGGACCTCAAGAATCTGTGCAACGAAGGCGCAATTCTTGCCGCGCGTCAAAACGCCAAAAAAGTCAGGATGGAACACCTCGATGAATCAATCGAACGTGTTATCGCCGGCCCACAGCGCAGAAGCCGCGTGATCAACCCGAAGGAGCAGGAGCGGCTTGCGTACCATGAGTCCGGCCACGCGGTGATTCCGTTTTACCTCAAAGGCTCCGATCCGGTTCACAAGATCAGCATCCTCCCAAGGGGCATGGCACTCGGATACACTCTGCAGCTTCCGCTCGAAGACCGTTATCTCACAACTGAAAATGAGATTCTCAACAAAATAATAATCGCTCTTGGCGGCCGGGTCGCTGAAGAGATCATATACGGGGAAGTCTCCACCGGAGCGTATGACGATCTCAAGAAGGTCACCGAACTTGCCCGTCGGATGGTCACAGAGTTCGGAATGTCCGAGAAACTTGGACCGATCACATTCGGTAAAAAGCACGGCACTGTTTTCCTTGGCAGGGATATCGCGGAGGATCGCAACTACTCTGAGAAAATCGCATACATGATCGATCAGGAAGTGCAGAAAATTATCAAGGAATGTTACAACAAAGCAACCGTAATTCTATCGGATCATAAAGAAAAATTAGAGTTAGTCGCAAGAAAATTACTGCTCGTTCAGGATATGGAAGGCGAGGAGCTTATCGCCATACTGGAAGATCAGCCAAGCCTTATCACTGAAAGCACACCGCTTATGGATATCGCCAAGAAAAGTATCGAAGCGCTCGAGGAAGACAAAAAAGTAACTGATCCTGAGGAGAAGCCCGGTACATCCACAGAGAAAGCGCCACCGGCTCCGGAACCTGCGTAAATACTGAATAATATTGCAATCCACCCACTATCAGGTGGGTTTTTTTTTAATTCCGCGATATAATTAACTATGGGGAAAATTTTACCGGAGGTCGGGCAATGCATATTCAACATCATCAAGGATTTGCTCTCATACTGATCGTGGCATTTCTCATCCTGGGTTGTTCCGGGGGTGCATCTCCCGTTCAGCCCGGCAACGAAAATATCCACGAGCCACTTATCATGTCTCCTCCTGACGATCTGATAGTGAGTGGTCGATCTCTCCTGATGGCGTATGACGTCACATGCGACTTCATTAACGAGGAGATAACCCTCGCTCCTCTCAGAACCGCCGTAACGCATTTCGATATCCTTCCGCTCCTGACCAACCCGTGGTTCTGTCCGACAAAAAACTGCCTCAAGCTGCAATTCCTGGAGATGGAACCGGACACCGGGTACTTTAAGATCAAAGCGACACTTGTCAATCCAACGACCATTGTCGCACACGATGTCAGGGGAATAATATATAAAGGCGACCAGCATTATCACAGGATGCTGAATCCGGACGACTACACGAAACTCTGGGCTCCGGATGGATATGATTCAATCTACCCGTTCCGCGCGTTTGCGAAATCCGATCCCGACAGGGCGATCCATGCGCTGATGGCATTCAGCGAGATCTATGAATTTCAGTTCGATCTCCTCCCTGCAAAATGGAATTTTCCCTATGCGATTGACTGTTCCTGGCCTGGTAATTGCGAAGAGGTCTACGAAATCCACGACCAGACACAGATCGGCGAATGCTACTCGGCTCACTGCTGTATCAAGCTTGAACTGAAAGCGGAGCATCATTCCGGACCGGCACATATCACAGGCGTTTCCGTCGATACCACACCATTGATCGGTGAGGAAACACAGATGGAATACAACATCGATGACGATCTCTGGGAAGCTCTTATTATCAAAGAGGACCTGGATATCGATCCCGGCATGTGCGATATCCTTATCACCGCGAACAGTCCCGGAACGGAAATAAAGCTGTACGACTATTTCCACATCGATGTCAAACCTTCCGATGAAATCGAGAAGGTCTCCGGAACCGTATACGACGAAGACACGATGCTGGGAATTCCACTCGCGCTGATGACAACATCCGACGGCGATAGCCTGTACACTGCGGAGGCCGACTACTGCGGCTATTTCAGCACGGGCGATGTCCCGGACGGCAGCAGGGTGTTCTCGCTTGCAAAACCGGGATATCACACCATTCACACAATGAGCATTGTCGCCACCGAGGATATCGTTCTTGAGGTGTTCCTGCCGATCAATCCCGGAGATCAGCCGGAGATGCCAGTTATCGACCTGAACGAACCCGATATCAACCTGATAACAGGAATCGTGGAACTCACAGGAACGATTCAGAACCTCGACTGCCTTGATTCACAGAGAGGTGTATATGTCCACCAGGAATTTGAATATCTCATGGCTGTCGAGGAGGACGGATCGTTCCACCAGGCGGTAATTCTTGCATACGGTGAAAACACCATCGTGGTTCGCGGAACAAACGCAACCGGCACGGTGCTGTCGGATAAAATCACGGTCGAATACTATCCGGACTGGAACTTCCGGATCACGCTGACCTGGGATACGGACGAGACGGATATCGACCTTCATGTCTGGGAGCCGAACCTTAGCGAACACTGCTACTGGTTTGTGGATTACTCCGAGCATCTCGAGCTTGACTACGATGATGTCTATGGATACGGTCCGGAAAATATCACACCGACGACCGACGATCTGCCAATCGGCGATTATCCTGTCGCGGTGGATTATTACAGCGGTGATGACCTGGGTACGGACCTGCCAACGACCTGTTTTGTGACATTGCGCCTGAACGTGGGAACTCCAAGCGAGGTCGTTATCCAGTTCGAGCATCTGCTGACAGTGGCGGACTTCATGGACTATTACCCGGTCCAGTACAACACCGAATCGTGGTGGCGACCCTGCGACCTTGTCATGCTGGATACGGGCGTCATGACCTGGCAGGAACCCGATTTCTCGTATGTCCTGTATGAATAACAGCTCAGCAATGGAAGTGTCCAAAACCGTAGCGCCAGCTTCCATGGATTGTTGAAAAAGTGGAAAAAATAACCCGGTAACCCCACCCTTTAGGGTGGGCGATCCCAGAAACCATGCGTCTTCCACCCACCCTAAAGGGTGGGGCGGAAAAACCTGTTTTTTCAACAGTTCCTTCTTGCCGATAATACCCTTATGAAAAATGTTTCCAGAATGAAATAATGTTATAATTTCAATTGAACCTGAGAGACATATATCGCATCCAAATTACGTGCGCTTTCTGCATGCACATTATTAGAAATATCACAGCTACAAAGGAGCCTAATTGTGCGATACAGGATTACTACTCCATTGCTGATAGTGCTCATCGCTTTCGGGATGGTGGGTCTGCCCTCCCAGACTGCGCTTGCCGATGAATATCCCGACGTACCGGTAACCATGCCGACCGGCGATGATGAAGGAAGCTACAATTTTCCTGATACCGGACCGTCCTGGAATCCGAATCATGTGTCGGACGCGATTGTCAGCCTCAATGTATCAGGAGCGAACTTTGTCGATGTGCTCATGATCCTCACCCAGCAGGCGGGAGTTAATTTCGTCCTGGACGCCTATTGGAACACGTTACCATCGGGACATGTCCGCGAGGGCTTTCGCCCGCCCGGAGGTCCTGACGCCGGCGGTGGCGGAGGCGGTTTCGGAGGCGGGGGCGGATTCGATCCAATCGATGGGTCCGGGGGCGGCACTGTCACCATGCATGTCAGCGAGATGCCGTTTGATACGGTATTCGGACAGCTCATGCAGGCGTATAACCTCGACTTTGTTGTCTTCCGCGACACTCCCGATGCCGATCCGCTTCTCTACATCGGCACAAGGGAACGGCTCGAACAGGAACTCGGACTCGGCACTATAACTTCATACCAGATCCACTATATCGATCCGTATGAAGCAATCAATTTTCACTATACAATGGACCTCATGCCGACCTCATCCGGTTACGGCTTCTGGTACTATGAAGGCGGAGACGGATATGGCGGTGGCGGTGAAGGCGGTCGTGGCGGTGGCGGTGGAGGCATCGGCGGCGGTGGAGGCGGCGGAATCGGTGGCGGTGGAGCCGGTTTCTCGGAAGGCCTCTGGACCGCACCGAGGCAGTTCCTGATCCTCGGACTGAATCCTGAAGACCTCGGTGGACGATCAATTATCTGACAATAAGAAAAATCATCGGATCTTTGAAATGAATACTCCTCCCTCTAAGGGGGGATTTTCATTTTTCTGCTACAATATCCCTCGTGCCCGAGCAATCTGAAAAAATTCATCTCTCCGTAATCGTTCCTGCATACCTCGAGGAGCATATTATTCCCTCGACACTTAAATCGCTGAGAGTCCATTTCGACCGGCAACCGTACAGGGTCGAATATATCGTGGTGGATGACGGCTCGACGGACGCAACATCCGAACGCGCGGAAGAAGCCGGCGCGAGGGTTATCAGGTTTAAAAAAAACAGGGGAAAAGGCGCTGCGGTCCGCGCCGGCATGCTCGCGGGAACAGGTGAATACCTGATGTTCACCGACGCCGACTACCCCTACGAGATAAACGCGATAAAGCTCTGCTTCGAGAAATTCGAAAATGGCGCGGACGTTGTCATCGGCTCGCGGAATATCTCCGGAAGCGACAGGGGTCGCGAACGCCCGAAACGTCGCTTTATCTCCAAGATCGGCAATATCATTACGCGCTTACTGATTCTTCCCGGTATCTCCGACACACAGGCCGGATTCAAATGTTTCCGAAGGGACGCCGCGCAGAGAATTTTCTCTCTCTCAATAATCGACGGCTGGGGATTCGACATCGAGGCACTGTATATCGCGAGATTGCTTCGGCTGAAAATCCGGGAGGTTCCGATCCGTCTGATCCCAAGAGCCATCACGCCAAGCCGTATCAACAGCCCAACCCAAACCGCGATAAATGTCATGGGAAGTATTTTCAGAGTCCATTGGAATCGGATTCGCGGGAGATACAGGATAATATAAACTAACCGTACTAAACCATACAGAAATGACAACATATCTATGCCGCCCACAAACTTGGTGCAAAGGCGGTCAATTTCCTGATAACCATCGGGTTTGTGGGTGTCATTTTTATCGTCAATCATCCAGAAAAAGACACCCACAAACCCGCAGATTATTAAAAAATTGGTCGAGACAGGATCAAGTTTGTGGGCGGCATAATTTTATAAATGACTGAGACCATTTTTAGAAAGCAAAAATTTATTCATATCCGGGGACATTTTATTTTTGCCCTCTACAATGATGAATTAATCGGGGATCTGCGGGGCAAAAAAAAGTGTCCCCTCAATCAAACAAGAGTTAATTACCAAGTTTGGTCTGAGAATTATGAAATACGGAATTTTTCCAATAGTCCTTGACGATTGCAGAATTTCTAAATTACAGCTTTGTTACGGCTGCGGTCCGGATGCAAAAATAAAAAGTCCGATCCCCACAATCGCGCAATAAATTGCGAACCCCCATAATTTGCCTTTCTCCACAAGACCGATCAACAGCGGAATCGCGACAAGTCCCGCACCAAGCGCAAATATGAATCCGAGAATCGACGGTCCCACCGAAAATTGAAGACCCTCTTCAATGGCATCCGGCACCTGCACGACAGCCGCAATCAGAATAGTCGGAATCGAAAGAAGAAACGAGTACCTGCAAGCCTCGCGTGGAGCAAGTCCCAGAAGCAGACCCGCGAGTATAGTGGAACCGCTCCTGCTTATTCCCGGAAACGCCCCCAGCGCCTGCGCAAGTCCGATGATAACCGCGCCGACCCATGTCATGCGTCCGAGACCGAACCCGCCTCGCCTGAAAATCGGCAGCACCGCGAGTGCCACAGCATTGATCAATAGAAAAATCCTGACCCCGTTAATATTTTCAAAGTAACCCTCAAGCTGATCCCTGAAAGGCAGGATGACTCCGGTGGCTATCAGGCTGATCGCGATGAATGCAAGGAAACGCCCTTTGGGGATCGCCTCCTCCCCTTCACCAATCATTTTCCCGGTGAAGATCGCTTTCAGGTCATCCCGATAAACCCAGCAGACGGCAAGCAGGGTCGCGAGATGCAGAAAAATATCGAAGGTCACATTGCCCTCGGTCAGTCCCATGAAATTCTGGAGTATCACGAGATGCCCGGATGATGAAACCGGCAGGAATTCGGTGAGTCCCTGGACAACACCGAGGATAATCGACTTGAGATATTCAAAACCGTTCATCGTTTACTTTCTCTCATGGGAAATACACAACTCATCCCATCTATCTGCCTGCGCCTCCCTGGATGGCCACCGTGGATGTCTGCCACGCAAGGAGAGTGAATTCGACTGTATCGGTATTTTCCGATAACGGAAGATAATAATGCCCCTCCTGCATGTCCACTTCACCGTGTAACACTTCACCGGCGGAAATATCGAGTATCCACGACCGGTCTCCATCCGGCGGCGACAGCCTGCAGGTTCCTTCAATCAACGAAAGGCCCCGTCCGCCCGCCACCCTGATATCCTCGCCGCCTTCGAGCACGATCGGCGACATCGCGAGTGCGGTGTCAAGATAGCTTAGGCTCACAACCGGATCGGTTTCAGATCCGGGTTGGGCATGGATACCGCCGATCGTGAGACATCCGAATACCAGGGCACCTGTTACAATTACAGCCCATTGTGGAATTGTTAAAAATAGAAATTTATATCCGGTACCCCACCCTTTAGGGTGGGTGATGCAATCTTCATCCGTCGATCCCACCCTAAAGGGTGGGGGATGATTTTCTTTTTTTCCATCAACCCCGTGTATATGTGCGTTATTGACCATTGAAATTTTTCTCCTTTCATAGAGATGACATATGAATCATCCCTGAAATTTTACATCAGTCCGGTATTTAGACCAATCCTGGTGATAAACTTTCATTTGATTGAGGGGACACTTTTTTTTGCCCCGCAGATCCCTGATAAATTCAACATCATAGAAGGCAAAAACAAAATGTCCCCGGACATGAATAAAGTTTTCTTTTTTTTGATTAGTCTTAATCATACGCAATATATTTTAATATCGCAGATTTAGCATCCTGAGATGTGCATTACGCTCAGATACCGGATTAATTCAGCGGGTCATTCGCTCGCCCCGATCCGGAGACCTTCCCTGCCATAGCTCACTTCGCGGGAAGCAAGCTCCTCGTCAAGTACCCTGATCCTGACATCGAAATCGATCTGATCCTCAATCATCCGGATCATTCCCTCCGGAACGGGACTGTCCGGGTTGTGGTATTCCCGGTTGGAGAGTGTAGCCACCCCGCGCCCGTCGACAACCCAATCCCCGATAATTGTCATCGGGACGGAACTGACATGTCCGATCCGGCCCCTTATGCGGCATCGCCCGTTATAGGGGATTATCTCAAGATCCGAAAGCCCGTCACTGTTTCGTTCGAGGTAGTCCGCCAGACGGGAACGAGTGAGAACCCCCTCAAATTCCCTGCCCTCGACCTTTGTGATCTCCACCCGATCCTCGCGAATCAAAGGCATGACCTCGCACTCGATCTTTTTAATTGTCAGGACGGCGTCGTTGTATGTGTCGGGACCAAGCCTGAGAGCTTCCGCTTCAATGTAAATATCATTGACCTCCAGTCTGAGCGGAAAAAAGCGGATAGATGCGTCGTAGCCGAAATCATCATCCTCCCCCGGACCATAGGCGCCTATCAGTTTATTGGTGAGAATTGGCTGCGCTTTATCGATGAAACGGTCGGCAAGGAGCCAGAGGGTTCCGTACACGAAAGCCGCAAGAAGGATTAAAATGAGTAAAAAATATCTGATGAATCGTATCATCAGTGTCCATGGTCCTATTTACTGATAACCTGGAATCGCCAGTTGATAATATCGGCCTCGGGAGGAGCGGTTTCCTCCTGCTCGTTCGGGAATTCCTCCTGGGCATTCTCAGACTGCTGTTCGCTCCAGAAAGTTTCATAACCAAGCAGGTTCATCGTTATACCGCGCTCGTAAAAGCTGTCGAAGACATACGGATCGTATTCATATTCAAATTTGCTTTGCGCATCTATAGCCTGGTTGCATACGATCATGTTCAAGTTGATGTACCCGGAAGTAAGAGGCAGATTGGTCATATCGATCCGGAGAGTCATGGAGTCCCCGCTGACATTGGTTCCCGGCAGCAGCTCGTTGATAAAATCCTCCTTGTCCGGGAAATTATCTATAAGGTCGTTCCCACTGATTCCCTTGCATCCGAAGCCGCGATACAGTCCGGTCGGCTCGAATGGAGGCGTTCCCCACATGTAATAGACGGTCCAGTTCTTGCCTCTGTCCTCACCATCGAATACCGAGTAGGGTTTCTTGTCAGGGTCCCCCGACAGGTTGAAGACGATGTAATAAAAAAGGTCGCTCCGCATCTTGCCGCCAAGACGCATTGTAACCTGGATTATTTTTTTCTCCTCCACTTCACCCTCGGGCAGATTCTCCCAGGCGCAACCGCACATGGGAATCAACGCCAGAATGTATAAGATTATTACGAGTTTATACCGCATAGTTGTACACTCCGATATCTAGTGGCCGCCAAATCCCGGATATCCGCCTCCTCCTCCTCCATAACCGCCATAACCGCCGTACCCTCCACTGCCACCGAAATCGAATCCGCCTCCGGAGAATCCGCTGCCCGTGCCCTGGAACTGGTTGAATAATCCCGGACCGAAGGCATCCTCGGTTGTCGACCAGCCGAGATGCGCGGACGGCATCGCGCTTACTCCCCAGGTTATGCCAAAGTAATCATTCTGTGCAT
>CBDUUJ010000059.1:0-10294 GCA_965370205.1 uncultured bacterium | reverse complement strand
GCGCGCTGAGGATGTCGAGGAGCGCAGCGGTGGAGATTAGTCGGGGGGAGTAAATTAATCAACTGGAGCGCCGGCATTATAAAAATGCCGCTTGGAAAAGCGGCGCACCAGTAAGGAATATAAATAATAGAAATTGATCTAGGAACCGGGCATTTCGATACCTTCCGGCATTTCAAAATCTTCAGGCATTAAATCCCCAAGACCCTCCATCATGTCGGCAAAATCGAAATCGACATCATCGATCTTCCATTTTCCGCCTTCTTTTTTGAGTACCCACTTCATCATCGAGAAATCCTTGTGCCAGACATTTGCTGTATCGCCGGTGATCTCGCTCAGAAGATTGTCCGCATCGGCCCATGGGTTATCTCCCATTTCCATACCGGGCGACTCGGCCATTTCGTCAAAGGCTTCGTCCGAGTCTCCCGCCTCATTTCTCATCCTTGTCGTGATGAAAGTTTTTGCTTTGTTGTAGTTGCCGTCCTCGATGGCCTTGAAGAAGCCCGATACGGTCTGCTCGGGAGTGCGTGAACCGCATCCGGAGATCAGTGGAATCAGCAGGACAGCGACAATGATTGCGATCAGTGCAGGTAAAATGGATTTTTTCATAGCAGCCTCTTTTTTTCCTTTAGTTGTAAAATTATGAGTGAAGACTAACAGGCATTTGTATTAATATCAACCGGGGAGAGATTAGTCGTGAGCGTGACGTGTAAATGTTGACAATAACGTTCCAATACGCTAGAAATTATATCTCTGATTGATAATATGATGCATCTTCGGAAGCGAGGAAAAAAAATGTTTTGCAACAAATGCGGGACTGAAATAACTGATCAATCGAAATTCTGCCCTCAATGCGGCACGCTAACCCTTTCAGCAGAGACTGAAAACACATCAACAAACAGAGAAATGCAGTCTGCCAGCACTCAAAAAAATATAAAGAAACCCAAGTGGTGTGGGAAAGGCTGTTTTGTTGCAATAGCAATCTTCATTGTCCTAATAGTTATTGGTGGCATCAACGATTCGTGTGAGCGACGGAAATTAGAGCAGGCGATTTCCAATGCTCAATTCAACTCTCCTATCGATATTCAATCGTTCATTCGAGAGCATGATCTCAATATCCGAGAGTTGGACACTGAATGGGAAGCAGAAAGAACGAATCAACAGGATTGCGTAGACAAGCTTTATACAGAGTATCAGCGGTTGCAGGAAAAGGAGCAACGAGAGCAGGCAACGTCAGAAGCGCAGGAATTACTGGGTAACCCACCTGAAAAAAATTACGCTTCATATATGTCCCAACTCCAAATACTCAAGCAACACATAGACGATACTGAGTTGATTGAGGAAATTGATGCCGAGTTGGAGAGACTGGAGCCGTTACGAATCGTAGAAGAGGTTCGACAACTGCTGGACAATCCACCTAGTGAAAATCATAGCATGTACATTGAAAATCTTCTTTTATATAGTGACCTTGTAGAAAGTCAGGAATTACGTAATGAGATTGAGTCCAAGATTAGTGAACACAAGGAGTTGGCAGACCGTGAATCAGAATTGCTTAGAGAAATGGCTCAGCAAGAATTGGCTGAAATACAAGAATTAGCCGAACAACAAAAGCGGGAAGCGGAGTACGAAGGGAAAGGAGAAGAGGCAAGAGAGCTTACTTCAATGCTGTTCATGGTGTTAAATCCCCAAGCGACGATTAATTGGGCTACTTATGAGTACGGAGTTGTACAGGGAGGGGATAAAGTTTTAGTAAGGTTTGAATATTCAGTAGTTAATGCTTTTGGCGCCAGAGTCCAGAGACGGTATTCTGTATGGTGGGACTATGAATTAATTGAGATCCTGGATGAGCAGGATGAGTTCCTGTATTTCAGGGAGTAATCTCGATGCATGGCAATCCACTTGCCGGTTTATATTTTCACTTCTTTTTCGGGGCGCTTAATGCAGGATCGTTCAGCCATTTGGAGAGTGTTTCTAAAGGGTTGTCGAGAAGTGCGTCGATTGAGACTTCCCCGCGTTCGCCGGTTTTTCTGATCTTTATTTCCGCGTTTCCGCTTTTAAGCGCGCGTTTTCCAAATACCAGGTGGATCGGGATTCCCAGAAGGTCGGCGTCCTTGAATTTGAATCCCGGCGACTGGTCGCGGTCATCGATCAGGACCTCAATTCCCATCTCCCGGCATTTGTCGTAGACACTGTCGGCGGTTTTCCATATTTCAGGCAGGCGGGAATCAAGGGGCAGAATGATCAACTGGAACGGCGCGATGTTCATCGGCCACACAATACCGTTATCGTCCGCGTGCTCCTCGACCGCGGCGACCATGATCCGCTCGATCCCGATACCGTAGCAGCCCATGATGATCGGTTTTTCCTCATTGTTCTCATCGAGGAACATGCAGCCCATCGAGTCGGAATATTTCGTTCCGAGCTTGAATATGTGGCCGAGTTCGATCGCGCGCTCAACATGGAGTACCGCGTCGCATTGCGCGCACATGTCGCCGGAACGCGCCTCGCGGAGATCGACCACCTCGCCGTCGAAATCGCGACCCTTTGTGACATTTCGCGTGTGGTAATGGTCTTTATTCGCTCCGCTGATAAACGGGACCCCGTCGGGGATCGAGTCGTCGATCAGAATGCGCACATCGTCGCGTTTCAGTCCGACCGGTCCGATAAATCCCGGCTCGGCTCCGGACATCTTCTGGATTTCCTCCGGATGCGCGGGACGGTATTCCTGACCCTGAAGCGCGGTTTCCAGCTTGGTCTCGCTGACGTCCAGGTCGCCTCTGATCAGAACGAGGAGCGGATTTTCGTCGGGGAGGAGCATATAGATAACACTTTTCATTGTCTCCGATTCATCGACACCGAGGAATCCGGCGACCTCCTCGATAGTGCGTTTTTCGGGGGTTTCGACATCCTCCATCGGGAGGTCGTCTTTATCGCGGTGAGTGATGCGGCTTTTCGCGACCTCGAGATTGGCGCGGTAGCCGCAGGAGTCGCAGAGCACAATGGAATCCTCGCCGGAGTCGCACGCCAGCATGAATTCCTCCGACCCGGTTCCGCCCATCGCGCCGGAGTGAGCGCCGACGATGTAGGTGGTTACTCCTGCGCGGTTGAAGATATTCTCATAGGCCTTGCGATTTTTTTCATACCATGTGTCGAGGTCTTCCCATGTCGTGGAGAGCGAGTACGCGTCCTTCATGGTGAACTGGCGCGTGCGGATGAGACCCGAGCGCGGACGGACCTCATCGCGGAATTTTATCTGGATCTGATACCACTGCTGGGGAAGATCGCGGTAGGAATGGATGTAGGCGCGTGCTAACTCGGCGATGTCCTCCTCATGGGTCGGGGCGAGCAGAAGTTCGCGGCCTCTGTGGTCCTTGAACTGGAACAGAATTTCCTTCATGGCCTCGCGGCGGTCGGTTTCATCCCATAGCTCGGCTGGCTGGAGGGCCGGGAAGTAAAGCTCCTGCGAACCGATCGCGTTCATTTCCTCGCGGACGATTTGTTCGATTTTCCGGATTGTACGTTTCGCGAGCGGGAGATATATGTAGGCTCCGGCGGTGAGCTGCCGGATCATCCCGGCGCGAAGCATGAGGCGATGCGAAAGGATCTCGGCCTCGGCGGGGATTTCCTTGATGGTGGGTATCAGGTAGTGATTTAAACGCATATTAAGCTCTCCAGAGAGATAAAAAAACAATTATCGACGTGGGGGGCGGATGAGCCACATGCCGATCACGATCGCGGCGCCGATAATGGCGGCTGATATCGGCGTGAAGACTGTGGTTATATCGCCCTTGACCTCTCCCGCAGCCAGGATGAATGTCACCGAGTCCTCTACCCGCATTTCATCGGCTCGAATGATAAACGCCGCCGAGTCTTTCATGTCGACATCATCGGCGAGAACGCTGAACGCTGCCGACTGCTCCATTTTCACACTTTCACCCTCGACCACCTGCGCGCTGTCGCGTTCCATCAGAACAGGATCGGCGGATGGTATGTCGGTCGGTACGGATTTCGTGGGCTCCACGGGCGGGTCCCATCGTTCTTCAGATTCATTAGTCATCTATCATCATCTCCAGTGTTCATGAAGGAGTGATATATTACCGTTCACCCCGGTGATGCGCAACTAATTAGTGCAGCCGGCAGGGATGCCGGCGTTACAGTATCGCATTATATGCGCCTATGGTGTAAACTTTGTTCTCCGCCGATACCTATGGATGCAGTGGATAAATGCTGGGGCTGCATATAATATTTGTATTGCCACACATCCTCCAGCTCAGTGGTGGAGTTGCAAGAGGGAATTAGAAGGCTGCCTTGCGGATATTACATGATAAACAATTACATAATGCATTCAATGAACTAAGGAGGGCCAATATGAAACATCAATTGGGCATCATCGCAACTATCCTGGCTGGGGTATTCCTGTTATTCACACCCGTATTGGGAAGTCAGGAGAATCTCTCAGCTTTGGATGGCGGCGGTTCAGACACGGCAGCCATCGGACAATCTCTCGTTTCTGACAGTTGGATACGCACATGGGGTGAACCGGGAAACTGCAAGATCAATCAGGTTGTGATCGATCAGGATGGAAACATATATGTCATTGGTGTATTTAAAGAAACCGTCGATTTCGATCCCGGTCCTGAAGTTGACGAACATACATCGAACGGCGATCTGGATTTATTTTTCTCCAAATTTGATTCATCCGGAAATTTATTATGGACCCGTACGTGGGGAGGGCCTGAACTTGAACGGCACCTCAGGATTGCTCTCGACGGCACGGGCATGGTTTATCTTGCAGGCGATTTTAGAGGTATGATTGATTTCGACCCGGATACCTCTGTCGCATCACGCGTATACAGTGGCAAGAGTGATGTTTTTTTATGCAAGTACGACATTGATGGCAATTTCAAATGGGTGAAGACCTGGGGCGAAGATAATTATGCGATATGCAGTGGAGTGGCGGTGGACGAACTGGGTCAGATCTTTGTCGCAGGTTTATTTGATGGGAATGTTGACTTCGATCCCGGTTCAGGGAGCACCATAGCCAGCCCCGATGGTGAATATTTGGGAGTCAGTCTTAGCAAGTTTGATTCCATGGGCGATTTCGAGTGGGTTCGCGTGTGGGGCGGGAGCGAAATCCCAGGTGAAGTGTGCACCGATGTCTGTGTCGATGGTAATGGAGATATTTATGCCATCGGAGCCTTTACAGGAACAATCGATTTCGACCCCGGTCCTGAAATAGAAGAGCGCACGTCAAATGGTGAATGGGATACATTCCTGACCAAATTCGACAGCAGTGGTGTTTTCCTGTGGGCACGCACATGGGGCGGTCATTATGATGATCTTGCAGATAGAGTTGTCATTGATAATAATGGCGACATTCATGTGTCAGGCACGTGTTCAACAACAGAGCGTACATTTAATGCGCCTTGTGTTGGTGAGGGGATTAATCAGCCTGTCTCGGCAGACACTAAGTTTCTGTTTCTATCTTTGTTCGATTCTTCCGGTAGTCTACTTTGGGCGCGTGAATGGGGAGGGTTGGGGATGTCGCTCTCGTCCGATCTTGTAGTCGATGCTGCAGGAAATACATACATCAGTGAGTCCCATCAGGTGATCGGCGGGCTGGATCTTCTATCGGAGCTATTTAATATAGGTGAAAATTATGCGAGTTCTGTGATCAAGTTCGACCTCAGTGGCAATTATCAGGGATACAGTATCCTAGGGGATGTCTACGGGTCGGATGGCCTTCAACTTGCTGTCGACAACGCAAGTATACTCTATGTGATAGGAACAGTCAGCGAAACTGGAAATTTCTGCAACCAACTGCTTATCGGAGATCATTCAGGCAGCGATAATCCGGGAGTGTTTCTGATAAAACTCCCTATTTGATAGATCACCATAATGATCGCATAAGTGGAATGTGGAGGCACATGATGGTTCCATCGATACATCTCAGGATGGTTTTTACAGTATTACTTGGATTGCTCATGCTTTTCGTAATTGGGGCATGCGCGGATTCAGGGGATTACCAATCGCCGGTTTCGCCCGTAATGACAAATTGGAGTGCAGGTGATGCCATGAGCGGTTCCGGGCATCAGTTGTGGGGATACTGGGAGGGATATATTCCCGACACTCATGATTCGCTGGAATTCGTGCCCATCAGGGGAACAATGATCCACCTGAATGCGCGAAGATTTCTTGAGGTTGACCCATGCACCGACTGTCTGAGCCTGGTGAATCTTGAAATCGATCAGGGAACCCAGACATTGACCGCCGAGATACAGATCACTCACCCGTATCCGGGGCTTGGTAAATTCACCGGATTCGATGTCCGCGCGGTTGTGATATCCGATGGGAGTCTCTATTTTCCCGGACTGGACGCTACGGTACCAAATGTGGATAGCGGTGATTTTACACTTATCGAGCCGGATGGGTATACCCGTCTCTGGAACACTCTCGAATTCCCCGAGGGCAGCGGAGCTTTTAAAATTCTTGAATATTCAAGGGGGAATCTCGCGTCGCCGGGGGATTTTACCGGCACGGTTAACCCTTTCATTTGGTATGGTCAGTACCCTCGGAATCATTTCTGGGCGGGTGAATCGATGACCAGAGAGTTCGTTTTCAAGATGGTCACAACCGGAACGATCAAATTCGGCTATGCAATCGATGCAAGCTGGGAGCAGCCTACGGTCGATCCGCCTGTGTATTTCTCCCATTTCCCGTCGAGCGCAAACGCTCTTGAACCGTATTTTAGTAATTGGGTTGTTACAACTGTCCTTGAGGACATTCAGGGAAGTGAAGGAGCGGGAACGGTATTATTATTTGATCGCCAGGGATGGACGACAGTCCAGCAGGCGTATCTTGAATGTCCCGATCTCTGGACAGGTGTGATAGAGGCTGATTCAATCGATTATGAGGATTCGTCAACCTATGGCGATGAATTATCCGCATCATTTACTTTTACCAATGAATTCGGTGCTTCTGAGGGTGAATATTACGCACTCCTGAAAGTGGTCGATTCCGTCCAGGACTACTGGCTTGGAGATATCAACCATACGTACCAGTTGATTTCAATTGAAGTGGTGGAATCACAGTTTCCTCAATTCGACGGCAGAATCGTTTTCAGCGCGCCGAATATCACTCAGCCGCCTCTTCCGCCGACCGGGAATTGCTGGTTCTACGATTTCGATACAGGTGTGGAGACCCAGATTACAAATTTCGGGGGTGTCGGGATTATCTGGCATGAGCCGAGGATTAGTCCTGACGGTACCCTGATGATGATTACAATGGGTCCGACTCCGACAAGTGGCAACGCGGTGATTTATGAGATCGATGGAACAGATTCCTGGTCGTGTTCAAGCGATGCGTGCGATAACTGGAACGATTTCCATCCCGACGGCGAGCATATTCTTGTCGCGTCGGGACCGCAATGGGACGATACACCCGAACTTTACTCGATGAATCTTGACGGCACCGACCGGACACTTATCACGGTGGCTCCT
Source organism: uncultured bacterium (assembly GCA_965370205.1). GTDB lineage: Bacteria > JAJVIF01 > JAJVIF01 > JAPKYR01 > JAPKYR01 > CBDUUJ01. Next base: position 2,798 of record CBDUUJ010000059.1, on the reverse strand, counting down.
GAAACGATCAGAAATCCGCGATGGTCTCCGGACGGCACTAAAATCGCGCTGGTTCTCGGGCACTACTGGGATCCAATTACTGCCCAGTTATGGATTTATGATGTTGTCGCGGATGAATTCACGCATATCATGGCGGCGGACGGGATGGTCGATCACCCGTCATGGACTCCAGTTCCGGTAGACGGGCATTATCTTCTGGCGTTCGATACGAATCGCGATCATCATCCGGATTACGAGACCGATATCTATATCGTAAATCCTGAGACGGAGGAGGTTCTCTGTCATTACGATACCGGTGTGAGCGAGACGCATCCGTCGTTTTCACCGGATGGGCTGTCGTTTGTGTTCTACATGATGGAGGAGGATCAGGAGGACTCGGATCTGTATATATATTCGTGGAAAACCGGGGAACTGGTACAGCTTACGGATGATGATTCGTATGACGGGTCTCCGTCGTGGGGATGGGATTGGTAGGGGAATTACATCAGATCAGATACCTCCAGGCTCGAAGACTCGCATGGAGGCGCCACCCGGTTTGGAGGTGGCACCGATGCTGGATTATTTTGTTTTTTTACATCTAAATTACAGGTGGTTAAAATGCTGAATTCGAAAATCAGGTCAAGACTGATCTTAATCTGTATCCTGATGGTGCCTCTCGTTTTATTAAACGCATGTGGTGATGGAGATAGCAATCAGGTGCAAAATCCCGTAATACCGTCGGTTGGCGCTGATGATGCGGGGATGTCGGGGAGTGCGGGACATCATTTATGGGGATACTGGATGGGGTATATTCCGGAAACCCATGACTCGCTCGAATTGATACCATGCCGGGGAGCGATGATTCATGTGAATACCAGGCGGCTTTTGGAAGTGTCTCCGTGCACGGACTGCCTGACGCTGGAAAACCTTGTATTTGATGATATCGAGCAGGCAATAACCGCCGAAATCCAGTTGAGGCCTCCGTTTCCGGGGCTTGATAAATTCACTGGATTCGATGTCCGCGCGGTTGTGATCTCCGACGGCAGCCTGTTTTTTCCCGGTATGGATGCCACGGTTCCTGATGTGGACTGGGGAGATTTCACGCTTGTCGACCCGGACGGCTACACCCGCTTATGGAACACGCTCGAATTCCCCGAGGGCAGTGGACCGTTCAAGATTCTGGAATATTCGAGAGGGAATCTCGCATCGCCGGGGGATTTCACGGGCACGGTGAACCCGTATATTGAGTACGGACAATACCCCAGGAATCATTTTCCGGCTGGGGGAGCAATGACCAGGGAATTGTGGTTTAAAATGGTTCCCGGAGAGATCAGATTCGGCTACGCGATCGATGTTAGCTGGGAACTTCCGACTGTCGATCCGCCTGTGAACATCCAGTTTGATTTTCCATCGAGCGCGAATGCATTGGAACCAATAGGCTATAGCTATGTCAATTCTGTTGACTGTACCGATGTCGTGGGAAGCCCTGGCTTGACGGGTATGCTTCTGCTTGATCGGCAGGGATGGGAGACGGTGTCAACAGCGCATATCGAATGTCCGGAAGTGTGGGTCGGGATAATAGAGGCCGATTCAATAAATTACACAGGGTCGACGACGGATGGAGACCATCTTAAGGTGGAGTTTTCATTCACGAACGAGCTTGGCGCATCCGCCGGTGAATATCCCGTTCTTATCAGGGTTATCGATACACAGCATGATTACTGGCTTGGCGATGTGAATCACATGTACCAGTTGGTTTCAATTTCTGTGCAGGAGTACATCGAACCGGAATTTGCCGGTGAGATTGTTTTCTGTGCGCCTGAAGTCGATCCGGTATTTCCGCCGCCGGCATTGAATGTCTTTCTTCTCGATCTTGAGACGATGGTCGAAACTCAACTAACGCCATTTATCGGGGTGGGTGCGATTTTCAATGAGCCGAGGATAAATCCCGCCGGAACTCATATGCTTCTTAATTTCGCCCCGACTCCGTTCGCAGCCAAGATTTCAGTTTATGAAATTGGTGGGAGTTCATGGAGTGCATCCCCGACCGATGTTTATGACGGTCAGGCGGATTTTCATCCGGATGGCGAGCACATTCTCGTGGCATCGGGCACTCAATTCGATGACACACCTGATTTATTTTCGATGAAATACGATGGCACGGAGCGGACGAAAATCTGCACCGCTGCGGAGACTGTCCGGAATCCGCGCTGGAATATGGACGGCACAAAAATCGTGATGACTCAGGGGATGGAATTCTGGGATCCGCCGAATAATTCGCTCTGGATCTACGATATCGGCACGGAAACATTCACGGAGATCATGGCGGCTGACGTTGTCGATGAGAACCCGTCATGGGGCCCGATGACCGGAAGTGGTCAGGAATTGATCGTCTATGCGTCGTCGCGGGATCATCACCCGGATTACGAGACCGATATATTCGTTATAAATCCCAATACCCAGGAAATACTATTCAAGCTGGATACCGGTGAACATGAGGATCATCCGTCATTCTCACCGGATGGGCTGTCATTTGTCTTCAGCATGATTACCGGGGAAGGCGACACGGAGCTGTTTGTCTGCGAGTGGCAGACCGGCATAATAACTCAGCTTACGGATGATGACACCTATGACGGGTCACCGTCGTGGGGATGGAACTGGTAAGCGGGTCTGAACATTTTCAGTTAATTTGCGTCGAATTAGAAAAAGAGTTATTGGCGTCGGGAGAGTGATTGAAAAATTAAATGAATGAAACACCTCTTGACAAATTTAAAAAAGCCGATACATTTAAAGGTAAGGAAAGCTTTGGATTTGTGAGG
>CBDUUJ010000058.1:0-10390 GCA_965370205.1 uncultured bacterium | reverse complement strand
GCGGGCAGGATTCCCGCAGGACAGCCGACGGGACGTCCGCGCTACAATATTTCCGAATTGTGAGACAACCTCTTTACGGTGGGTACTTCTCTAATGCATTAACATCAATCCCCAGCAATTTCGCAATCCGCTCCACTATCCGCTGTTCTGCCTCGTCCTGACTAACCCTGCAATCGGTCAGATCAGCCAGACGCACGACCGGGAAATCGACTATCCCGCACGGGACAATCAGCTTGAAATAATCAAGGTCGGTTGAAACATTGAACGACAGACCATGCTTCGTGATCCCACCCGATTTCACCGACGCCCCAATCGCTCCGATCTTGCCCTTTTCTGTCCAGCATCCGGGGAAACCATCGCGCCGGAACGCTTCAATATCCCAGTCCCTGCATGTTCGTATCATGGCATCCTCAAGCAGCCGGATATACTCCCCCACCCTCAAGTGATGTTTCCTGAGATCGAGAATGGGATAGACAACAACCTGCCCGGGACCATGGAATGTCACATCCCCGCCACGGTCGATTTTTCTGAGCGCGATCCCGCGATTTTGATATTCGTCCTCAGACAGGAGCAGATTTTTTGAGTCGGTCGTCCGTCCGCATGTGATAACCGGCTCATGTTCGAGTGAGAAAATAACCGGAAGACCTTCGCCGGTCTCGCGATAATGATCGATTGCCTCCTCCTGCAACCCAAGAGCGTCATCGAACGAAATCCGCCCGAGCTTCCGATGGCTAACAAAAGAAACAGCCTGCTGATTGCTATTTTGGCTCCCCGGCATTTCTATTCAAGGATTATACTTACTGCGGAATAAATTACTTTTTTGAAGTATCAAACTGTAATTTCGGCTCATCGACCATAGGTTGCTCAATGCGAAGGGGAGGAGAACCAACCTGACCGTTTTTTGCCAATAGGTTTTTATCGAATGTATTAAACAATGGCAGTCTCGCGTCCAATGCGGTGGCGACGTGGATTGCATCCTTGGGATCAATTCCATTATGCCAAACCAATGCACGAGCCTGTTCGGCAATAAGCCTTGTCACATTCCTGATTGCGATATATTCAGCTTTAAAGAATTTAATAACTTCCTGTTCCATTTCAACCGGGATTTTCTTTTCCCCTCTCAGTTTTAAAACTTCAGCGATTGTCAATGCAGAAGTTGCAATTATAATTTTTCCCTCCGCAGCCTCTTCCAGAACAGCCTCACATAAATCCACCTTGCCTGGTTCTTCATTAAGCCACGCCAGGAAGCAATCGGAATCCCAATATCTTTTATCATCAATCACTGAATTTTCCTGAAAATCCCGCGTACGCTACGGAAGTCCGGAATATCCTCAGATTCTGGAAAAGGCTCTATTCTCTCGACTTTAATGCTCGTCGGGCTTCCATCTTTCCTGTATTTAATAAGTCCGGATACCTGCACTCGTTTTCCGAAACATTTCAATGCATCTTTCAGGAGTTCATCCTCAAAATAACATTTGATGGATTCATCCCAGACCGGTTCATACAAAACAAACTTGAAACCTCCACGTTCCGACACTGTCTGGAGCTTACCCTCAACGGTTCCATGATCCTGATACCCTTCTTTTTGAAGTTCGGCAATGTGTGCAACTGTTTTGTATGTCACATTTACAGGCTTACGTTCAATCCAGACACGAACCGTCGTGTCATCATCTTCATCAACACCGGCGATACCGCCCAGCTCCTTCAAATAAGAAATGGCCTTTCTGGAGATATGCTCAGGCTCCTCAGATCGGTTTTCCAGAGTTTCCACCCCTCTTTTTACACTTTGAATAATCTCCTGAACGATCTTTTTTGGATAACCGGCTACAGGATGGACTCCAACCAGATTACTTCCGGATTTGACCTGAACAGACCATTCAACAGGTTCCTGATCCTCACAGACTATTGTGGTCACTTCGCTCAGAAAACCGAAGAAAGCTCGTATACCCCTCAAGAATTTCTCGGGAGTAATCGATTGACCATCGATCTCAAGTGTTAGATCGGCATCAATGTCCTTTGTTGTTACCATGACTAATATATTTTAACCAATATTATGCAAAAAAAATAGTAAACCGTCTGTTTTTTTGTATCCAGTACTGGCATGTGGGAGCTACTTCCGTCCGGCGCCTTCGATCTCGTATGTGCCCTTGTCCCTGCGGACATATTTCGTAAAGCCTTTTTCCTGCAGACTGGTATGACCCAGCCTGTCGATTGAATAATTCGCAGTCACGATTATGCGCCGCACCTCTCGTCCGCATTTCGGGCATTTACTGAGGTGCTCGCTGCCGAATTCCTGGTAGACCTCGAACTCTTTCTCGCAGTCTTTACCAGGCTTTTTCAGATGTTCGTATACGTAAACCGGCATTGTGCTTTTATTCTACACTGCCTGTGTACAGTGAGCAAGACAGAAGGTAGACGGCACCACTAATAAAACAGGAGACATATGATTATGATGGTATACTTATTTGGTATTTAATAAACTGGAGGCCGACCCATGTTCATCGATCGGACCCGACTTCTTCTCACAACTCTACTCGCTCTCTCCATCTTTTTCACAGCCGGTGCGGCACATGCGGGAACGGAGCTTATGATCCTGCTCGACGCGTCCGGCACGATGACTTCTCCCGGCACACCCGGCACATCGCATTCGAAATTCGATGAGGTCAGGACTGCACTGAATGAGCTTCTGCAGAATCTTCCGGCGGATATCGCGATCGGCCTTCGGATTGTCGGCGGAACCGCGTCATCCGACTGCTATACATCCTATCTGTATATGGTTCCCACACCCGGCTACAGGAGCCAGCTGCAGGACTACCTTGCATCGATCCGACCCGCCGGCTCCCGCGCGCTGTACCAGGGTATCGAGGACAGCCTCGCCGACCTCGGACGCTCCACTGCCGGAATCGACCGCATACTGCTGGTAATAACCGATGGAGGCGATGATTGCGACCGCGATTTCAGCATCCTGGCAAGAACCTACTCATATTCCCCCGATTCACCCAGGATAGTGATTTACGGGCTTGATCTGTCCCTGAAAGTCAGTGAGGATCTGAGCGAACTGGTCGCCGCGACCGGCGGACGAATCGCCGACCTGGACTCAATCCAGGATCTCCCAACCGAGCTGAGATTGTTCAGTGAGGAATTTCAGAACAATCTCAGAATTCACCTCCAGGATTCATCCGGCGGCTCCGTCAAGGGTGACGTGGTTGTCAGGAATTACTCGACGAACGAAATCGTCGCCGAACGCCTCGATATTTCCGACCTATCAATCACCGTACCATCGGGAACCTATGTGGTGACCGGGCGCTACCTCGGCCAGGAAGCGAAAAGCGACATGTTCACGCTGGGAGAAAGTGAGAGCCGCACGATAAGCCTTGAATTCCGGGTCTACCTTGAGACATTTACACTGTCGCTCAGGGATATATTCGATCAGGCTCTGAAAGCCCGTGTGACATTCATCAATTCGGCAAATGAACCTGTTTATACAACCGATATCGCCTCCGTACATCGAGTGGAGCTGCCTGTCGATATCTACAGAATCCAGATCCGTATCGGGGATTTCATTCATGAGTTCGGCGGAATTCAGATCGGACCGGCCAGCCAGGACTCGATGGAAATTGAGATTCCTGTCGAGCTTGGAATCCTCGAGGTCGAGGTCACCAATATCTGGGGATTCCCGCTGAACGCGAGCGTGAAGATTTTCGATCAGGACGGGAGCCTGATGGAGGAAGCGCCGTTTACATCATATTTATACGCCCATCTGCCACCGGGAACCTACCGCGTGATCGCGCAGTTCCAGAACAGGGAGATCGAGGAAACCGTCAACCTGTACTCAGGCGAGCAGCGTCAACTCGGCCTTGAACTGGATGTCGCCCTTGGAGACCTGTACATAATGTTGCGCACGAAATCCGGTAACGATGCCTGGGGCTGGGTGAAGGTGTATGACAGCCATGGCAACCTGCTTGAGAGATATGACCGTGAACGGATCGAATCTCCCGACTGGTATTTAACGGATGTCCCCGTTGGAATCTACCGTATCGAGGCGGAATCGGATAACGTCGTTCGGACTGAAAGCGGTGTTGAAGTGAAAGAAAACGAGGAGACCGAAGTGATGATTGAATTCCCGGACGATGTTTTTTGAAGCGTTCAGGAGATTTCTTTAACCCTGACACGCCTGCCATTCTTCCGTACCATCTACTTCTCAACAGGCGGCTTGATAAACTCCGGTTTGAACCAGTAATGGTTCACTACCGAGTCCGGATTCCTCTCCGACCGCAGAACCATGTAGCAGAAACTGCCGTCCGACCTGCGGTTGTAATACGGCTCCAGTCCGTACCTGCATCCGGCGGCGCAGTCGAAAACCCTCGGTGCGCCCTTTTTAACCTGAGGATTTGCAGCCACCTCAACAAGTCCCTCAACTTCGTGCAATTCCTCTCTGAATCCCAGCTCTGCGCATATCGGGCAGTAAGGCTCCTCCACAATTACGCCCATTCCCTTCCCCAGGGATTTCGTTTTTTTCTTCGATCCGGCCTTATCGGATTGCTGCGAGGCCACCTCGGTCGATTTGACCGTGGAATCATTATCTGTGGTGTTATTTTTCTCTTCTGTCATAGCAACAGCAAGTCTAAGAGTCCCACTTGCACCATGTCAAGGCTCAACCGTCAGAAAATTATGGCGGTAACTGTGAAAAAGCACCTGAAAAACGGCACTCAGGTTTTGCACTTGTCAATTGTATTTTTGTCAATCATGTTGCCGGGATATCTGATATAATAACCGCTTCATGAGTCCCCTGGGTCGCATATTCGGGCGTGGGCGCGCAATAGAAAATCTCCTTAAGAAAGCCGAGGACTCCTTCGGTCACGGCGACTGGGAGAAGTGCGCCCAGCTCGCAAACGATCTCAAAATAAAAATTAATCCGGAGAAACCCGGTAAGTTCGCGAGTGAACTTCTGCGCGCCTATTACCTCGAGGCGGCAGCGCATTATAAAAACGGCGACATAGGCAAATCCCTGGAAGTAATCGATCAGGCGCTTCAGCAACCTGAGGGGCTTGCGGACATCGCAAAACTCATTGCGGATATCGGCGCCGAGAGCGATCTCCCCGAAGTAATCGATATCCTGAAGCGCGCGATCCGGAAGCTTCCCGACAACAACTTCATCGCTCTGACCCTTTGCGGGAAATATGTCGTTACCGGCAAATTCGATGATGAATCGACCGCCCTTTTCAAGCAGCTTCACCAGCGTGCTCCCGACAACAAGGATGTAATCTTCGGGCTTGCAATGGGTTACATCAACCAGGACAAGTACGACCGATCCACTCTCGCGATCTTCCGTCGCGCTTTCCATGAGTACTCAACGAACAACGACTTCCTCTACGCGCTCGCTCGGACCTATGCCAGCCAGGACCCCCCTGTAAATGAGGCCCTGCCGGTCATCGAACGGGCATTGAAATTCTTCCCCGATGAGGAACTGTTCACCACCGCCAAAATCGCGATCCTCGCCAGCCTTCCCGTTCTCACTCCCGAGCAAATAAAAATCCTCCTCGACAGCTATAAAAAAACAAAAAATTATGACCTGGCTCTGAAACTGGTTAATCACCTCCTCGCCATGCATGCCGACGATGAGGATGCCTGCCGGGTCTATGAGGCGGTCTGGAAAGATCATCCCAAGAAAACGACCCTGCTGAGCATCCTCGCCGAGCGATATCGAATGGCGGGACGCACCGATCCCATCGCGATCGAGATATTCCAGGCCTTCTTCGATGAGATGCCGAGGGAACGGGAGAACACTCTGAATCTCGCCCGACGATATGCCGTAAAGGATCAGGACGATGAGGCCGCGATCCTGGTCTACCAGCAGTCTCTGCGGGACGGCGCCGGCGGCGATATGGACAATGTCATCCTCGCCCTCGCGCACGCGTATCTTTCAGGCGGAAAATCCGATGAGGAAGCCGCGCGGATATACCGCATGGCCTACAGTGTTGAAAAAAATAATTACGCAATCCTTTCCGCATTGAAGGATGTCGCTGTAATGGGCGGCCGAATGGACGGCGCGCGCGCCAATCCCCTCATCGACTTCATCAAACATTCCGAAACCTCCGAAGAGGACGCTCTGCTGCTCAGTGAGAAACTCGGTCCCGCTCTCGCTCATGAGAATAGAACCGACGATGACGCCTGCCACATTTACCGCATGAATGTGAAGGAAAAAATCGCTTCCGCTGAAGAGGAAGCCCTGCTTGCCGGAAGGCTGATTGAGAATAAAAAGACCAAGATGGGGGACATTCCTCTCCTCGAGCGCGTATACGCAAGGGATGAATCCGACAACCTTGCCATTGTCCTTTCAGCCCTTTACCGGGAGACCGGCGAACCGGATGAAAAAAGATTGCCCATTGTCATCCGGGCGTTAAATGTAAATCCATCAGATAAAAAGCTCACGGGCTGGGCTATTGCGTATCTTCTGAACAGGCACGGTGAAGACGCCACTTATTTTCCCCTTCTCGCCAGGCTGATCGGAATGGGCCATCTCGCCGGCGCAAAAGGCATTAAAAAAGGCATAGTCGCCCGGACTGTCACAAGGATCGCAAGAGATACGATCCGGGAAGGAAATTTCGCGGACGCGATCAGGATTCTTGGAGAAGCGTTTAAATTCGATAAAAACCCAATTCTGCAATACCTCCTCGGCGTCAGCTACCAGGGCTCCGGCGACTTCCAGACTGGTCTTGAGATATTCAGAAACCTGAAGAAATCCGACAAGAAGAATCCCGCCTACAGTTATCGAATCGCTGTCCTGATGTTGATGTCCGGAAACATAAAGGAGGCGAAAAAAGAACTCAGTGAGCTGAAACAGCTTTTCCCCGATCACTCCATGGTGCATCTCAGAATGGGCATGATTATGGAGACACAGGGCGATCAGGATGGCGCCATCGGGGAATACGAGCAGGTTCGCTCGGGAGATAAAACGGTTGTCGCATTCGCAGATTACCGCAGGGGAATCATTCATTGCATGAAAAAGGAATGGGAGGAGGGACTCAGGCTTCTTGAAACAGCGGTCGGCGGCGGCATCGAATCCCAGACTCTCGACTCTGCAAGAATGCAGGCCCGATTAACCCTCGTGGACTCGGATATTGAATCGGCATCGCTCGACACCGCCGAGCGGCGTCTCAATAAACTTGTCGAACAGGCCAAATCCCCATGGCTGCATGCAACATGCGAACGCCTTTTGAGACTGGCTCTCCTGCACTTTATAAACGGTGACGACAAAGCCGCCCAGAGGGTCCTTGATACCGCGCAAAAAACCGATATCCGGGACAGCAGGGTCGCCAGCCTGATTGCCATGATCGACATTGGCGCGGGACGGCCCAAGGCTGCTATCGAACGACTGGAACGGGTTCTTTCTCTCCGTGATGAATCCGGATCAAAATTGGCTCACAGACTCTGGACCGTCATATCCCTCCGACTCGGCAGACATGATGAGGCTCGGGATGCAGCCGAATGGCTCCTGGCCCGTAATGTGGAGGATGCCGCGAAGCTGCGATTCCTCGGGGTCTGGCGTAACCCGATCGAAATCGACTGGCCGCCGGCCCTCGATGGCTATACATACGATGATCTTGAGAATGAATTCGGCTTCCCTGTTGGTTTAATCGGCCGCATGGCCTACAAACGAGCCGATTACGAGGACGGGGCTGAATACCTGGAGAAATATTTCAAGGACGAGTCCAAACCCGACCGTGTCGAGGCGGAATTCCTCCTCGGCCTGATGTATATCAAGCTGAAAAAACCCAACCTCGGACTCCATTACTGGAGCCATATCCTCAGCGAGGGACATCTGGAACTCAAGGGAAAACAACGCATGGAAGGCCTGATGTTGCTCGGGTATCACTTCATGGAGCACGGCGAGCCGGAGAAGAGTCGCGAGGCTTTCAAACTTGCGGGTGAAGCCGGTGTCGGCAAAGACGAAATTGAAATCGCCATAGCATACTCTCACCTTCAGGCGGGTTACCTGCAGGCCAAAGCCGACAACATGCAGGGCGCCATACTCGAATGGGAAAAAATTCTCGATTCCTTCCCCAATCACTGGCAGACTCTGCAAAACCTGGGACTTGTGCATCTCTGGATCAGCGACGACAGAAAAACCCTGGAATATTTCAACAGGCTCTTCCAGTTGTGCCAGGATAATCCTGAAGCTATCGACGAGGAGGACTTCACTTTCGTCTATGAGGAAACAAGAAAGATAATCAACCAGCTTGTCAGCCTCAACCAGACTGATCCGGGCCGTGCTGAAGTCAAAAAAGAGATGCTCCTCGATGAAATCAAGGCCGCTAATCGCCATTACTGGACTCTCGGCGTTAAAAAAGGTGTGACCGGCGAGGACGCACAGGCTAACTACTTCCGGCTGCTGAAAATTTACAACCCGGAAAAATATCCCCAGGATTTTATGGTGCTGGAAAAAGCATACGAATTCTTCAACAAACCGGGGCTTCTCAAAAAGAACGAACAGATTGTCTTCAACGCGTTCCACTTCCGACAGCTCGGCATGAAGGAATCCGGCGGACTGACCGAGATCCCGCCCTCACCGCAGGTTATCGATTTCCTCAGGCATGAGCTGGACCCGGGAAATCACGTCGATTTCAATCAGCTCCTCGAGGATTCACTGTCCAGAAAAGAAAAACTCCCCCAACTGAACACCTCCCCGGATTACACCGTCTCCGACTACCTTGCAAGCTGGTAATATCACAAACCGTAAAGCTCACCACGGGACGGTTAGAAAATAAAGCCTGATTCAAAGCGATAATATTCCGGACAAACACCTCCCGTGATGTCATGTGAATTCTGTGCATGAATAATAAATGGAGATAATTAATGGCTTTATCCGTTCTGATTGTGGACGACGAGGAACTCATCCGCTACGGGTTGAGAGAGTGGCTCCAGGAAGAGGGTTACACCGTATTGGAGGCCGCAGACGGCAATTCGGCTCTTGAAAGCTGCAACGAAGAGCCCGACATTATTCTTCTCGACTACAACCTTCCCGACATGGATGGATTGACAGTCCTGAAGGAGATCATGAGCCGTCCCGGCAATCCTGTCATCATCATGATGACCGGCTTTGCCACGATTGAGCTTGCTGTCGAAGCAATGCGCAACGGGGCATATCACTTCCTCACAAAACCGTGGGATCAGAACGATCTCGCGTCACGCCTCCAGGCGGCAAGCGAACTCATCAACCTCCGAATCAGCAGTGAGGAACAGCGTACGACTGAAGCGGAAATGTATGCGATGGACTCGATCATCGGCGATTCCCCCGCAATCAAACGCGTTAAATCCCAGGCTCGAAAAGTCGGTGTAACCAATGCCACCATCCTCTACACAGGCGAGACAGGCACCGGTAAGGAGGTCTTCGCCCGGGCTGTTCATTATCTGAGTCCCCGAGCCGGGAACGAATTCATCGCGGTTAACTGCGCCAATATTCCCGATACACTCCTCGAGAGCGAGCTGTTCGGATATGAACCCGGCGCGTTCACCGACGCCAAAAAGAGAAAAATGGGACGGATCGAGCGAGCGCACAAGGGCACTCTTTTCCTCGACGAGATCGGCGACATGCCGCTCCATCTGCAGGCGAAAATCCTGAGAGTGCTCGAAAATCGCGAGATCGAGCGACTGGGCGGCGAGAGGACCATCGATGTCGATGTCAGGGTGATGGCCGCCACTCATCAGGACCTGAAAAAGCTGATCGAGGATGGTAAATTCCGCGAGGATTTATTCTACCGGCTGAATGTCGTGCCGATTCGTATCCCTCCGGTCCGTGAGCGTAGCGACGATATCATCCTCCTCGCAAAATATTTCATCCGGATCCATAACAGGCTGCTCGGGCGGAACGTAATGCAGATCGATCCACAGGCCGCGCTCCTTATGAAGGCATACGAATGGCCCGGAAACGTCCGCGAGATCGACAACGTGATCGAACGCATCCTCATTCTTGAAGATATCGAGACAATAAAGGTCAAACATCTTCCCGAGGAGATTCGAAGCGGCACCCGCACAGGGGTTACATCATCCCGAAACAGTGTCTTCCGGCCGATTCCGCTCGATGACCTTGAAAAAGAACACATCCTCGCCACTTTAAAATTCACAAACCACCATCGAAAAAATGCCGCTGAACTGCTTGGGATCAGCCGTAAAACCCTGAAACGAAAACTTGACAGCTGGGGAAAAACTGTCCAGATGGGGTCAAGCTGACCTTATTATGATTTCCAATTTTTAAGTGAGAGAAATTTATCCCTGTTATTAAATAATACACGACATTTTATAATCCCTGCACCTCACTTGTGAAGCGCTTTGTAAACGATAACTTAAAGCGTCAAATTGTCCTGTAATAATTATAAAAGCAACCCGCATT
>CBDUUJ010000057.1:0-10545 GCA_965370205.1 uncultured bacterium | reverse complement strand
AGATAAAAGAGTAATCGCCAGGTTCTCACGGATAAGGACGCTGTTCTCCTTGAGCTTCAAAGCCTGCTCATAACGCTCCACAGCCCTGTCAACTTTCCCGCATTCGTAATACGTCAGCCCCAGATAGATCAATGCCTCGACCGAATCCGGCACAAGATTGAGATGATCGAAGAGTGCCTCAATCGCCAGTTCGAATTCCTTCAGTTCAATAAGGGCTCTTCCGTGCATTAAATGCGCCAGTGGATGATCGGGAAATGCTTTGGCTATCATGGCAAATTGCCTTACGGCATCTTCATAATTTCCGTTCTCGAAAGTTTCGATCGCGTCGGTAAGATAAACTTCAAGAGCTTCAATTTTCTCTTTCTTCCGAGATTTGAACAGATTTCTAAGCATCGTAATATTCTCCTGTAAATGCCATATGATGGATAAGGCAGGTATCCAGGACTATTATTACTGTCATAATAAAAAGCCTTACTATGTTTAATAAGTCCTTATCCTGCGGTTTTTTTGCGTTTAAAAAAATAACGGTGTAACTCCATTTCTGCCCCTTGGATGCAATCCCGGATTTTTTTTTAATAAAGCAAATGCCTGCGAACATAAAGTATCAAAACACTACAAAAATGGATGGATTTGTCATAAAACACCTTGACGCAGGACGTTTTATATGGTATATCTTGCATGAGATGTTACTTTATGTATCTTTGCTTGTAACCTTTTGAAATGAGGTGGATACCTTGAATCGAGTCCGTGAAGCCAGATTGAGAGCTCATCTAAGCCAGGATGAACTGGCCGACAGGTCCGGACTGGCACGTCCGACAATCTCCAAAATCGAACGCGACGAGACCATCCCAAGCGGTCTCAGCAGGCAGAAGATCGCCGATGCGCTCGGTCGACCGATCGCTGAAATTTTCCCCGGACAGGATACTGAAGCGGCAAGTCCTCTCGGACCCGCCAGTGTGTCAAACGTCATGGGGATCGCGATTGTTAACGGCTCCATGGCCGCAGCCGGGGTCCGTGGCGTGGTGGCTGGGGATGTCGCCGTTCGGGAGGCCAGTATCGAGGGATTCCTGATCGACCACACAGGCAAGAAATGCCCGAACACACTCGTCCATCTGATAAAGGACGGTGAGAAGATCGATTCCACCGTAACCGGACGGCAGGGACGATTCTTATTCAAGGACCTCGAGGAAGGCGACTATGTGCTCCTCGCCGAGGATAAATTCCAGTCCGTGACGGTCACATACTCGGATGAAACTTTCGAGTTTGAAGTTTAAGCTTTTTTCAATCGCGTTTTACTAAACAACAGACAATACCTACCGACCCTGGTTTACGATCAAGCCAGGGTTTTTTTTATGATTCCGGAAAAATTAGATCGGGAAATCTGAGAGTCACCGTAAGATCAGGCACCCACAAGCTCGAAGACTCGCTTGTGGGCGACACTGGGGTATTTTTAATTTTTAAAGAGAGTATATTACAAGTTATTTTTTACCTGATAGAGGGAGATATGAAAAACCCACCGCGCTGGTGGGTTCAATTTGGAGCTTTATTATTATTTCTCGATTTCGGTACTATTCTTCCAGGTCGATGAACATCGGATCGGTGGCGATTCCTGTCTCGATAAACGTGATTGCGGCCTGGACCTCTTCAAGCACCCAGTCCTCCTCCTCCAGATCGAGCCGTGCGCCGAGAGCTTCCAGAGCATCGTTACGGGCATCATCCATGCCTGACGCATAGAGCATACTGCCAAGCCCCCACACAGACGCGTGACGCACCTGCATGTCTTCGTGGCCGAGTACTCCAATCAACGCCTCGACACAATCCTCCGATGAAATCTTACCGAGTGCGAAACAGGCGACAACAGGCTCATCGTCCAGGATTTCGATTATGGCTGGGACGAATGGAACAAGTCCGGTCTCACCCATCGCCCAGACAGCCTGTCGCGCGAGAATGTCATCGCTCCCATTAACCGCCTGGCTGTAGATAGCGTTCAGCCCTTCTTCCAGGGTAGCATCATCGAAAACCCCATCATCCCATTGTGTCCAATCCGGCTGACGTAGCAGAAATATGAACTTGTCTACCGTATCCTGGCTGACCGCTCCGGCGGCGAGGGGTATCAGGAACAGAATGAACAGCATTGCTGTGAATAATTTTATCCTCATGATTTCACCTTCGCTTTTCACTGCGTACTTATCATAATCGAAATTTTAATAACTATGCAACCGGCTCACGGGTATCAAAAGATCCTATGGCCAGGGGTAATTGGCTTCGTTGGCGATCACCCAGTCACTGAAATAAACCCACTGGGTTTCATACAGGGTGTAATCGGCGATTGGCGATCCTACGTATGAGTACCACATCAACTGCTTGGGAACCGGCGGATCGATTCCGGATTGCGGATAGGCCGCGTTCTCATCGCAGAACAGCGGCGGCAGTCCGGGTACTCCTGTACAAAAAGTGTTATCAACAGCACACGAGGTTCCGTCATCCAGAATCTGATTTCCGTTTACGTCAAGCAGGTATATATCCCAGTAATGCCCGACACCGTGCCCGCACTCATGCGCGAGGACAATCGGATTATCAGTGGGAGGAATCCCCCGTGTGTCACTGCAGAGAAGAATGTAAACATTCTGGGTATTATGGGCTACGCCTGGGCAGAACGCCCTGCACCAGCCGCGAGTCGAGCTGCCCTGATATGTGGAGACGTAATACACATTGATGGCATCCGGATATGTCACCTGTCCGTATGTCGCATGCATTAAATCCGTAGTGCCGGTACCAAGGGGATTTTTCAGTGACGGATCCCCGATCCAGAACAGCTCTCCGACATTCTCCAGCACGAAATCAAGTCCGTAATCGTTCCAGAAAGTGTTGCAGTCCGCCCAGTCCATGGCCGCACGGGTCCATGTGGTCGCCGGGTTGGTTCCCGTGTTATCATCCGCGACACACCAGAGCGCCATATGAATATATCTTGGAATCGGATAGCCTGTATCCACCTGTGGTGTCGGGGAACTTCCTGATATGTTCCTGGCGGTTATGCGGTACGAAATCGGGTTTACAGGACCGCAGTATGGCGCGCCGGTATCCATCCAGGATATACCCGGGTGAGCAACCGACTGGACAAGATTCCATTCCCAAATACCAAAACCCCAGTTGTATTCATATTTTTCGATATCGTAGAAATCGACGCAGCCCGGAAGCGCATCCCATGTAAGCTCAACCTCACGGTTGAGTGCTGCTGGATACAACAGCGGATCGGTATCCCTCGCGGCGAAATTCTGGACGTCCAGAGGAGGAAACGCGCAGCTTGCATCGACAGTAAAGGCGCAGGAATCGCAGGTATCGGGAAAAGTATTGCACTGGAGAACCGGATTTCCGTTGTCACGAACCATGACGGAAAAAGTGTGATTGGCATCGGAAAGACCGCTCAGAGCAACTGTCTGCAGACCGAGCAACCACGCCGACCATGGATTGGCATCGAGCTTGTATGAATATTCCATTCCTCCCGGCGGGTCATTGTCATCGGAACCGGTCCAGTTGAAAGTAATATCGGAACTCGGCCAAATGCCGCCCGGACAGTTGTCGATGGTCACCGACGGTTTATAATTAACGTTGAAATTACAATTATCCTCATCCGTCAGACCCGGATTTCCCGTATCGCGCACGCGCACGAGAAACGACCGCAACCCGGACGGGAGTGATGTCCAGTCATAGCTGCTCGTTCCGGTCACCCAGCCCTGCCAGACACCGTCAAGCTGGACGTTGTATTCCATGGTCAGGGGACTGTCGAGATCATCGGTCGCATTCCAGTTGAATATATAGTTTGTGGTGTTTACATCCTGGGCGGGTTTATTTGTAATCGTAATTGACGGTCCGAAATTCACGCTGAAGTTGCACTGCGCCTGATCGATACCGCCGGTTGTATCTCTGACATTCACGTAAAAAGTATGATTTCCAGACGTAAGACCCGCCAGGTTCGCGGAGGTTCCCACCGCCCAGACCGACCATCCGCTCAGGTCAAGCCTGTATTGATATTCAAGCGGATCCAGATCGGGATCGACTCCGGTCCAGTTAAATGTGTATGAGTTTACATTTAAATCAAGACCGGGGCAGTTATCTATCACGACGGAAGGTTGAAAATTAACGCTGAACTCGCACATGGCCTGATCGGGCATCCCGTCAAGGTCCGTAACCTCAACCAGCAACTGGAAAGGCCCGCCTGAAACAAGACCGTTAAGAGTCACGCTCGTCGAGCCATCGGGCAGATCAATCCAGCCGCTGCCCTCGAAGCTGTAACGCACCTTGAGTTGGGAGATCGGCGTATAATCATCGGAGAGATCGAGATAAAAGGTTTTACTGGCCGACCGTACATAAGTTGTGCAATTAGTGAACCCAACACTGGGCGGCTGGGGCTCAGGCGGAAGCTCAATAGTGAAATTGCACTGAACCGCAGACACCTGCCCGTCGAGGTCGCGGCACTCCACGTATATCGTATGCTCATCTTCGGTCATATTTTCAAAGTAGGCCTGCTTTACGCCGATTTCCCAGTCCGACCAGGCCTCGCCGTCAATTTTGTATCGGAACTCAAGCTGATTGTTCATCGTCACGTCATCTTCGGCGTCCCATCTGAACGTCTTGTTGGCAACGGATAATGTGCCTGTCGGGCAGTTATCGAACCACAGAATCGGTGGATTGTTGCAGATGTTTCCCAGGTCATAAAACAGCCGCGCATAACCTGACAGAATCGCCTGTGTCGGCCAGGCTCCCCCAAGGCTGTTATCGTAGTTGCCCTCTTCGGCTGTGACAATTGTAACCAGGGTATCATTGTCAAAGGGACAGGGACCACCCAGCTCAACCGCTCCGACATCCAGCGCAAGCTTTACGGAGTTATCGCATGTTCCCGCAAGCTCGGTCCAGTCTCCTGGATTGAAGACCATCTTGCTGCCGTGATTGATGAACTCATCCGGGCTGTCAAGAATAATCTGCTTGATCTCCCCCACGACTCCGCTGACACTGCCCACGCCTTGCCAGTCGAACACCTCAAGGGTCAGGAAAAGATCCCCTCCGTTATCGTACATGTCATTCCAGTAGAGAGTGCTTCCCACCGTTGAGATTTCACAGTGGAAGGCCTCCCGGAGATTCGCCTCAGGAGGGAAATCGCCAGGTATATTCTCCGGAGGATCGATTATCGGCTCGACCCAGCTCGCGATAACGGCATACTGGAATCTCGCATCCGGGAAACCGTCCTTCATGGGGAAATGAAGCTCGTATCGACGGGTATTCGACGAGTCCGTGGAAAACATTCCCCTGTTATTAACGGACTGAAGACTCTGATAATGGTCGGAAATTCTCTCCGTTGCATACAGATCGGTGGCGAAATATTTATACCCGTTAAGAGTCGATCCCCAGAACATGCCGCTCTTTCCCATGGCGCCTTCCGTAAAGCCTCGGATACCCCCGGAGGTGAACTCAAGCTGGTTCATCCATCGGGTATAGCCATCGGCGTTCATGAGCGTCAGATCGACTCCCGGATCCCCGTAAAGAATTCCGATATCCGAGTTGGCGCAGTATGTACCGGTGCCGATTATCACTCCCATCACATCGAAGCCTGTGAAGATACTCAGTTCCGGGAACGGATGCTTCAGAGTGACATCGACCGTGGTGTCCCCGGCAATGAACAGCTTCTCCATATTAATCATATTGACCTTGAGATTATCCAAAGTTCCCATAGGGGGCTGCAGGAATGAGTTTACGTTAAGAACGTATTCAATTCCCCTCAACGGAACGACCTCCACTCCGTCTCTGCTCAGGGAGATGTCCCACATTCCCCACAGCGCTTTGCCGCCGGACTGACCGGTTCCGGATGAATTATTACCGTTCTGAGCTGTCAACCCGGGAGTTTCCGGCCCTCCATCAACCGGTGGTGTGGCGGGATTATCCCCACCCTTGCCGCCGCAGCCCGGTAGAAGGAAAATCAGGAGCAGCGCAAAGATCATGAGATTAACTGGTCGAAGATGATTTGTTTTAACCATGGTTCTTCCTGCAGGCTTTAACCCGCCTCCACGATGGGGGGTAACCCGAATGGATTCCATCAGTGTTTATAATAGTATAGCAAAACCTATCAATATCGATACGAAAATGGGATACGAGGAAGGAGATTTTCGGGCACTGATTATAGCCCTTCTGTCCGACACATATTAGGTTATTACTTTTATTGGTATCTGTCAATAAGTCGGGGGATATAATCCCTGAAAAATATTTCATGTGAGATCTATCTGAAAACCAGGATGGGCATACAAAAAAGGCGCGGAAATTCCGCGCCGAGGCTCCAGGGATTATTATTAAGTTGTATTTGTTTTACGACCGATGCCGTTAACTGCCGCTGTTCTCGACCTGGACCGTCTCCGCCGAATCATCCGGGAGTACTTCTTCGTGCTCCTGATCCTGCATCATCGTTTGCCACAAGCTCTCGGCATCAGCTGAACCACTTTCCAGCGTATAGCCATTCTGCTCAAGGGTCATAAGAGTATTCCAGTCGATTTCAGTCCGGAATTCCTCATCCCCGTTAATCTGTACAATATATTGCTGCAGATTCGGGAAAGTGCTCGCCATTA
This sequence comes from uncultured bacterium, assembly GCA_965370205.1. Lineage (GTDB taxonomy): Bacteria > JAJVIF01 > JAJVIF01 > JAPKYR01 > JAPKYR01 > CBDUUJ01. The sequence continues at coordinate 3,934 of CBDUUJ010000057.1, read as the reverse complement.
TATGAAGCCCGTCAAGAAGCTGCTTCTCAACCGGAACACCATCGCGGTCGTCCAGGAGACACCGGATCGCGGGAGCGCCGATCTCACTTTTTTCCAGGCACTCGATCCCGATACCGGAATCCTCATACATACTCATTATCTGGCCCATAACTTTATCCGAGACAGGTTCCCATCCATCCGGGGGGGTTGCATCTTCACCGGATCTGCTGAAGAACGGAGTATGCGATGACCTGGATCCCGTCTCCGATTCATCACCCGATCCTCCATTGCCCGAGCATCCCATCATTGATGTCTGTACGAAACATGCGACGCACAGGATAAACAGAATCAGTCCAAGCGCTATTCGCTGTCCGTTTACGAATTTATCTTTATGGTCATTCATGATTAGATTTCTCCTTTACGTCATTCCTGCGGATCGGGTCCAAGCTCAAGATCGTGATCGGAAAAGTTTCCGTCACTGTCCGCGTCATCAATATCGCCCGGCTGGCTGTGACTCATTCCGTTCAGGGCAAGGTATGGATTGACAATCCCGCTTCCGAGCTGACCGAGATATTCAGGATTATCCTCGTACACATCGTCGACAAAAGCCGTCAGGAAATCGACGCACTGTTCGTTGGATATATTGGTATCGAACGAGAAAAGAAGCGCGGCGCATCCTGAAACAAGAGGACATGCCATGCTGGTTCCCGACATGTATGCATAGGTGTCGTCGAAGTAGGTCGAATAAATTCCCGTGCCGTATGCAGAGATATCGACCCAGGAACCGTAATTCGAGAAACTCGCCTTTGTGTTCGATTTGTTAATGGCTGCAACTGAAACGACATTGTCGTGCGCTGCAGGATAGTATTTATTGTCTGTATTCGAGTTCGCGGCAGCCGCGACAAGCAGCTTTCCGGCATACCATGCCTGGTTAATTGCCGACTGGAGCAGATCGGATTCGTAGGTTGTGCCGATCGACATGCTGATAACCCTGACATTATCCTCAGCCGTTGCATATTCAACCGCCTGGATAATGCTCGAAAAAGTCGCGCCGGTATCTCCGTTGGTGGGAAAAATTCTCAGTGGACAGATTTTCGTGTTATATGCGATTCCGCAGGCGCCCACGCCATTGAAAGCCTGCGCGGCAATTATGCCGGCCACATGCGTGCCGTGTCCGACATTCTGATCGATGATTCCATCCTGATTGTTGTCCTGACCGTCGCCGGGCGTCTCGCCGCCAAGCCCGTCGCCGCCGAGAATGAAATCCTGGCCGGGAACGACATTGCCCGCAAGATCGGGATGGTCGCGGTCGACGCCTGTATCAACGACAGCAACCCAGACATCCTCCGACCCGGTCGCGATATCCCACGCGAGCGGGGCATCGAGTTTCGGGAATTCGTGTTTATTGCCATAGTCCGGATCGTCCGGAACCACCGTGGGATAAACGAGATAATTCGGCTCGACAACCGCGATTCTCGGATCGAGGCTCAGGTCCATCCACGCTGACGCGAGATCGACCGAGGCGTCAAATTTCACTCTGAAAACCGGCTCATTTTCGCTGATTCTTTCTATAATCCGATAATCCTGCGCGGTTCTCAGGACAAGAATTTCGGTAATAGGCTGATCGGAATTCAGCTTAATAAGAAGCTCGCCCGCAGCGGCGGTAACCGGTTCGCCGGTTATCGGATGCGAGATCGTCGCTTCCCTTTCATAGTCGCTTGGAGGATGAGGATACCTGAACCAGTTATCTGAAACAACGACCATCATCCCAAGTTTTAAATCGCCCTCGACATCCTGGGGCACAAACAAAAGCTGCACGTCACCGTTCTCGACCGGCGCAACCCATTCAAGCGATCGCTCACTTGTGATCAAGTAATTGCCCGCATTCATACCGTCGACACGCCATGTTCCAGCGGAACACTGGGCCTCAAAATTGCGATCATCATATTCGGAAGGGGGATCGAAAGTTACCAGATGCGTACTTCCGGGAGATATGGAAATATCCCCGCCACCGGAACCGGGACTTACACCGTCAAAGCTGACCCCGTCCGTGTTTAACCCGATGATCGGCGGTGGATCGCCATCGAGGCTTCCAGTGATCGGGTCTCCGCCGCATGATGACAGCAGACCGGCGAGGGATATTATCAATATATAAAGCGCAAGGCGCGTAATTTTCGTCATACGACACCTCCTGTTTAGGGGTGATGCCATAAAAACATGCAGGTATCGTACCAAATCGCATTTTATAGCCTTGTTTTAAATATACTCTTTGCGCCTTTGCTGATGCGGCTTAACGGAGCCGTCAAATATTGATCTGAAAGTATAACTTAATATACTTCACCATTTATTCCCAAAATGGACATTTTGTCCGATCAGTTGCCTGTCTTTTATGATCGATCCTGAAAATCAAATTTTGGTGTGGATTGGGTCCTGCACCGGAAAGCCGAAAGAGTAAAAATAAATGATGCTGCTAAAATGCGCGAGGGGGGACTTGAACCCCCACGCCTTGCGGCACCAGATCCTAAATCTGGCGCGTCTACCATTCCGCCACTCGCGCGTATATTCCCCTGCCCGTAATTCTTCTACTCCATTATACTATCGTCGCTTTTATTTCCATACTATCTTCGGACCATCGGCTGAATCACGGACCTCGGCTCCTATATCCGCAAGCTGATCCCTGATTTTGTCGGCAAGCTCGAAATTTTTCGATACTCTCGCATCCTCGCGAAGTTTCAGAAGCACTTCCGCGAGTTTAGCAGCGTCTCCCCCGCCCTTTGCAGCTTCCGATCTCGCTTCCTCGGTCGCATACAGGCTCTGACGTTCTTCTTTTAACAGGCCTAAAACATCAAGCATATAGCAAAATGCACCAAGGGCAATATTCGCCGAAGCGATATCATCAGCAACAACTAGTGAACCATACCATTTCGTCATCGTATTTATTTTATAGGCAAGGAAAAATAGATTTCCAATAGCACCTTGTGTATCAAAATCATTTGCCAAATTTTCATGGAAATTATAAATGATCTTCCGGATTTCATTTATAAAATATACTATCTCTACATTAGAATTGGGGGTCTCATCATAATAAAATTGGATCTCAGCACCTTCTCTGATTCTGCGATTTATGTCATCTTTGTTAGGGACATAATTTTTGTCCCAAGCCCTCCAGTATTGAAGCCAGTTCTCTTCTCGTTCTTCTGCCCGCCAGCGAAGACTACCAGTTAATCTTCTGAATGTTTCTAATAGCCTATTTCTAGCCTTAACCTCCTCATCAAGCTTTTTAATGGAATACTGGACTTCTTTCCTATAGTGCGCAGAAAGCAGGAAAAGTCTAATTACATCAGGATGATATTTCTTCAAAACGTCCCGAATCAACACACTTTCACCGCTCTTGGCCATCTTCTCTCCACTCGGAAGGACAACCCATTCATTGTGCATCCAGATGCGCGCGAAATCCTCGTCGGGATGTCCGCATTTCGCCTGGGCGATCTCGTTTTCATGGTGCGGGAATTTCAATTCCTGTCCGCCGCCGTGAATATCGAAAGACGCACCGAGATATTTCGCGCTCATGACCGAGCACTCGATATGCCATCCCGGACGACCCGGTCCCCATGGAGAATCCCACGCCGGCTCCCCCGGTTTCGCAGCTTTCCAGAGAGCGAAATCCCGAGTATCGCGTTTCGCATCCGCTGTTTCATCCTGACGGGACTCATCCAGAAGGTCATCCATATGCCGACCGGACAGTTTCAGGTAATCGGGATATGAAGGGACATCGAAATAAACGCTGCCGTCAGTGCCGACATACGCGTGCCCGTTTTTCATAATAAGCTCGATATATTTAATGATCTCCGGGATATGAGTCGAGACTTTCGGGTAGAAATCAGCGGGTTCGATTCCAAGCGCGAAAAGGTCGGTGTAATATTCATGCACAAACTTAGCGGAGAGCTGGATGGGA
>CBDUUJ010000056.1:0-10661 GCA_965370205.1 uncultured bacterium | reverse complement strand
CTTCCATACCTCAAACTCTCCATCATCTGGACCTTCCTCAACGTCCTGATTTTTAGCTTTGGCGGCCTCTACTCAAGAAAACCCTGGGGAGGATTCTCAGGTGAGCTTGGCGGGATTCTGACCGCGATATCGACATCCATGGTCTGCGGTATGGCGCTGACTTTTTTCTTCCGCGATTTCGAATTCAGCCGTCTCTTTTTTATTACGGCCTGGATTGTAGCGCTGATACTTTTCTGGATTATGAGAGGATTTCTTCGCTGGATCAGGAGACGGATGTTCGCCGCCGGAATGGGTAGAAGGCGGCTTGTTATCTGGGGAGGTAATGAAGTCGCGGGTAGCATACTTAAATTATATATAAGCGAACCGTGGCGGGGGAAAATGCCGGTTGCGATTATCGACGGCGACCAGGTCCGGAATATTGCCGCTGAATTAAAAACCGATCTCCCGATTCTGAACCCGGACGAGGGCAATTCATGGATTGAGCGGGGGAAAGTGGATGAGATCATTGTCGCGAGGCATGACCTTCCCCGCGAGGATCTCTACAAACTTGCGCAGGTCTGCCGAACGAATGAGATCGCTCTGAAATTTGTGCCGGACCTTCTGGATGTCGTCGCGGGACAGTTGTCGGTCGAGGGTGTCGAGGGAATTCCGATGGTCGAGATGGGTAACAATCTCGGCAGGTATTATCCGCAGTTGGTCAAGCGGATTTTCGATCTGATTATCGGAGGATTGATCACGCTGCTGCTTCTTCCGGTGCTGGGGATATGCGCGATATTGGTGTTGACGAGCGGACCGGGTCCGGTGCTGTTCCATCACATGCGTCTGGGACGGGGGACGAAACTTTTTCCGCAGTTCAAATTCCGCACGATGGTGAAAAATGCCGATGAGATGCTCAGGAACAATCCGGAGCTGATGCGGAAATTCCATGAGGGATTCAAGCTGAAGGACGATCCGAGAATAACGCCGGTCGGGAGATTCCTGAGACGGTGGTCGCTGGATGAGCTTCCGCAGTTGTTCAATGTGCTGCGCGGCGAGATGAGTCTCGTGGGACCGCGCCCGATCGTTGAAAATGAAGTTGAAAAATATGGCGTTTTTTCCGACGCGCTGTTTTCGATAACTCCGGGGATGACCGGGTTATGGCAGGTCAGCGGACGGAGCGATGTGGGGTATGATGAACGCGTAAAGCTGGACCTTCTGTATATCGAGCGATGGACGTTATGGGAGGATATGAGAATAATTCTCCTGACCCCCGGCGCAGTATTCGGAGGAAGAGGGAGTTATTGATGGTTGGGTAAACATTGAATTAATCCTGGGAAATGGATTCCCAGGCTACTTACTATCAGGACGATATTTCACAGACTATCAAAGGGGTTAAGAAAAACAATGATTCGATGGATTATGCTTTTTGCTTTAATGCTCATGACAGTTTCAGTGGCGGTCGGCTGTTCCGGAGGTAGAGAAAATCCCATAGAACCGCTAACTGAAAATCCAGCGTTAACAAATTCACCAGCCAATTCGGGACAGGTTCAGGCTCATCTATGGGGTTACTACGATGTCACGATCGATGTCGAAAATGAGACAGTGGAGGTGGTTGCGAATCGTGACGGGATGTTCCACGTGAACGTTGTGAATTTCTTCAACATGAAACCCGCAAATCTGGGTTCCACTATCAACTACAAGGTTATAACCGCCGATTACGTTGACGTTGATCTCAAGATGGGCATAAAGCATCCGTTCCCCGGACAGTCGATGTATCACGGATATGATGTTCGCGGTATTTTTATCGGTGACGGGCACGGCACGATGGAATACAACAGCGATCTGAAATACGCGGTCGCGGGTACCGACCAGTACTTGAGGGACTACAACGAAGGCAGCCCGCCGGATGCGGAGTTCTGCGGAAACGCGGACGGATATACCAGATGGTGGAACCCGTCCGAATTCCAGACCGGTATGAACCTGCTCGGCTATACGGACGGTTTAATGGCAACCGGGGACTATCTCGGCACCGCGACACTGAACCCGTACAAGTATTTCGCCGATGGCCTCGGAGCCTGTGACAGTCTGATGGAATTCCTGCTCAATACGTCCGACAGAGGCGTGTTCAGTGTGGAAGCATCCTGCGAGAGGAATTATTACATTCGATTCCCGATTCCCGCGCCGAATATAAAATTCAATTATGCCATTCTGGCGCACTGGGAGAATCCCGGTAATCCCCAGACTCCTCCTCCCAACAACGCGCCTGAAGCGGTCGCCGTGCATGTCGATGTCACCGACGACCTCTGGTACGTTAACGATTCAAACAAAGGCGGTAATCTGCTCTTTGACATCGGCGTCTTCAATTGGGACAGCACAGTCAATGCCGCTGGCGTTATGGAAGACTACACGATTTACATCGAATCCCCCGATGTGCTATCGGAGATTTATCATGCGAATACGGCTGATATGACACCGGTTGGAAGCGGGATGAATTATCATAAATATCATTTTGATATCCCCGCCGACAACCTGTCCTTCAACTCAAACGACACCGGTGAGTACGCCGAGTACTGGGTCATCGTCGAGTGCGCGAATGAGGACTACACCAATGATTTCGGCGTGACAAATCTGGCCGGCACCGATCCTCTCGCCGCGTTCTTCCGCTTCGAAAATCTGTATATCCATGATGATCAGGTTCTGTTTGATCCGGTCCTGTTCGAATGGGACTGCGAAAACTTTACCGGCGGTGAAACCAGTTTGTTCGCGGATTATTTCACCTATACGACGGGAGACTGGATGTGGTGCGATCCAAGTCTGCACGCCGGTCCGAATTGCGGCGAATACGGCGACAACGCCGACGACTACTGCGGCACGTATTCATTTGTCGTTCTGAAACCGCTGCCCGTCCCGTATACAAAGATTCTGGTTGATATCAGGTATTACGGTAGATGCGAAGGCATGGATCATATGTACTTCGGGTACTTCACAGACGGCACGGAATTTCATTGTGTCGATGAGGGGGAACCATACGGCGAGTCATGGTATCTCGGCAACTATTACTACGATCTGATGACTTACGACCTGACCGGTAAACTTCCTGGAGAAAGCAACGCCCGCATCGGCTGGAGAATGGAAAGCGACGATGAGCATTATCCTGATTTCGGCCTGAACATCCGCTATCTGAAAGTGTATCTGCAGTAATAATCTCGGGAAATGCATTCCCAGTCTGCCTTCTTGACGCTACAACGTTATGATGTTATAATGTTGTAGTGTTATATGAGGTGATGTTATGTCTGATCTTACAAAACGGACGACAATTTATATTGAACCGGAAATCCACAGAGCGCTTCGGATTAAAGCTGCTGAAACGGATACTTCCATGTCCGAACTCGTCAACGATGCGATAAAAGCGGCGCTCGCCGAGGATGCAGAGGACCTGGCGGCTTTCGAGGATAGAGCCGGCGATCGCCTTGTAAGTTATGAGGAGATGGTGAAGAAGCTGAAAAAAGATGGCCGCATATAGAATATCATTTCGCGCCTCGGTCATGAAGGATCTCAGGAAGATCCCCCGGAATGACCTGAGGAAAATCATGAAGAAAATTAAGGGGCTTGCCGATAATCCGAGGCCGCACGGCTGCGAGAAGCTGACGGGTCAGGAGCGATACCGCATCCGGCATGGCAATTACCGAATCATATATTCAATACAGGACGATGAATTAACTGTCTGGGTTGTCAAAGTCGGTCACAGAAAGGATTCATATCGCTGAACTTCCCGAATTATTCTGTTAGATAATTCTAACACGCCTATTGACAATATTCTTAACATGTGGTATATATTCATTATCAGGCCATTTTGCAACGGCACTGCTTGGTGTCTTGGATTCAGAAAGGATATGATATTATGATTTCCGAATTCATACGAAAACTTCGAGAGAATCGAAATCTGACTCAGGAATACGTTTCTGAAAAGCTTGGAATGTCACGTCAAACGTTTGGTCTTATCGAACAGGGCGAACGGGATTTGACTGTCAAAGAGGCCGGAATACTTGCTGATATGTTTGAAATTTCTCTTGAAGACTTCCTGAATGAAAGAGATATAACTATTCAAGTGGAAATTAAGGGTGATAAGATGCCCCAAAAAAAGGAAGAACCTGAGATGAGGATAAGCATTCCTCAGAAGAATCTTGAGAAATTTAAAGAAGTACTTCTTTATATTCTGACAAAGGTTGGAGGAAAACCAAATGTAGGTGAGACGGTTTTATTCAAATTGCTCTATTTTATTGATTTCGACTACTATGAAAAATATGAAGAACAACTGATCGGGGCGACTTACATTAAGAATCAACACGGTCCGACTCCTGTTGAATTCCAAATCCTGATTGAACAGGCAATAGGAGCAGGGGAAATTGAACTGATTAAGAGTAAATTTTTTGGGCACGACCAGAAGAAGTACCTGGCGATTCGCAGACCGGATCTCTCTAAATTGGGAGACGCTCGAGAGATTAAGCACATCGACGACGTCCTTGCCAGGCTTAGCGATTATAATGCAAGAGAATTAAGTGCCCTTTCGCACGAGGACGTTCCCTGGATAATTGCAGAAGACCTCAAAACGATTGATTATGAATCTGTATTCTATCGAACCACGAAAACATCCGTGAGACATTACAATGAGCAGGATTGATTATTTTGAAACCCATGAATTTAAGAAAGATTTAAAAAAACTCCTGAAAAGTTTCAGGTCGCTTAAGGAAGATCTGGAATTAGTGAAAAAAGCGGCAATTGAGCTTTTTCACATACGAGGAATCGATAACCGCAGCGTGTTTCTGATTCCAGGTTATGACACCGCTGAAATTCAGGTTTTTAAGATTAAAAAATTCGCGTGTAAAGCTTTGAAGGGAAAAGGTGTAAAAAGTGGCATCAGGGTAATTTACGCATTTCATCAGAATACATCAACAGTTGAGTTTATCGAAATATATTTCAAAAAACGCGACAGAATGAAAGAGGACAAGAGAAGAATTAAAGAGTACCTGAAGAATAATTCATAATACCCTTTTCGTGACGTATTCTTGTTTCTATTGCTGCTGAGCTACGATCTATATGATTTCGGCTGACTGTTTTTCCTTCAGCAGCCGCCATGCAACAGCGGCGGGATTATCCGATTTTTCCAGCCATTCCCTTCGCCGGTTGATTTTTTCTTCACCGGACAGCCCGGCATTTTCAGCGGCATGTTTTTCCTGAATTTCCCGCTTGTATTCAACACAATCAAATGCTTTTTGATTTTTCATGATGAAACAACCTCCAATCGAGGATGTTTGATAAAAAGTGTAATTATTTCCTTCCTGTCTTTTTCTTTGCTGATGCTTTCCTGGAGGGCTTTCTCGGTTTTGCTTTTTTTGTGGCTTTTTTCTTTTTAGATGGCTTTATTATTTTAGACGACTGTTTACCTTTTTCGGTGGCCTTTGCATTTTTATCATCAACAGGAGAGAGAATTACCACCTGATCGAGGGCGGCGTTTCTGGTCCCGTCGGGATAGACCATGAACGGGTTCAGGTCGATCTCGGAGATCTCCGGATTCTCCCACGCGAGCTGCCCGAGTCGCAGGATGGTCTCGACGAGCGTGTCGACATCCACGGATTTCGCGCCACGCGTGCCCTTGAGAATCGCCCAGCCCGGCGATTGCATTATCAGCTCCCGTGCGTCCTCGTCGGTCATGGGGAGCATCCGGAACCTGACAGCTTTCATGATCTCGACATAGATACCGCCCATGCCGAACATGATCATTGGTCCGTACTTCTGGAAATTCTGTATTCCCAGGATGCACTCGATCCCCTCGCCGTCGGTTTCAATCATCGGCTGGACAAGGATTGACGCGCCATCCCTCATTTTTCGTTTTCTCAGGTTTATATCGATCCGATCCCATGCATCCAGCAATTCGTTGGGATCTTTGATATCCAGCTCCACACCGCCGACCTCGGTCTTGTGAAGCAATCCCGGTCTGCTTGCCTTGAGAACAAGCGGGTAGCCGAGTTTCTGTCCCGCGACCAGAGCCTCATCCCGTGAATTCGCGATGATCGTTTCAAGGGTCGGGATTTTATACAGATTGAGAAGTTCCATCGCCTCCTGGTCCCCAAGGCCTTTTCGTTTATCTTCGAGAGCGGATGAAATTATCTCCCGTATCCTTGGGAGTTTCACTTTAAATTTGACTTCTTTACCTGTGGGTTTTCGACGCCACTCCCAGTAGTTTGTCGCGTAACTCAGCGCGCGTGCCGCATCGAGTGGCATCTCATACATCGGTACTTTCTTTGACTGGAGGAATTGTCCGGCTTCCTTGCCGCGAAGCTTACCGGACGCGAGCCAGACTACCTGCATAGTTTTTTTCTGACGGGCGGAGAATTCGGCGATGACCTTCGCGACCCCCATCGCGTCGACCATCACGACCGGAATGAACATGACGACGATGGAGTGGATGTCCTTCTGGGCAAACGCGACTTCCAGGGCTGCTCTGTACTGTTCAGCCGCGCCGGATGCGATCAGGTCGATTGGGTTTCTCAGGCTGCATTCGGGTCTGAGGACTTTACGCAGTCGTTTTTTATTCTCTTCGGTAATATCCACCATATTCAGCCCGGCGCTGATAATGGCATCGGTCTGAAGAATTGCCGGACCGCCCGCGTTGGTTATCACGCAGACATTTTTTCCCAGCGGGGGAGGCTGATTAACGAGAAGGCTTCCGACCTGAAAGAGTTTTTCGACCGACCCGACATTTATCACGCCGTACTGCTCGAAAATCGCGCGGTTGGCGGCTTCCTCATCGGCAAGCGCGCCTGTGTGACTGCCTGCCGCCGCCGCACCTCTCGGCGTGACTCCCGCTTTCAATGTGATAATAGGTTTCTTCCTGCTGATTCTTTGAGCCAGTCTGCTGAATATCCGGGGCGATCCGATATTTTCAAGATACAGGAGGATGGCTTTTATCCTGTCGTCATTTTCCCAGTATTCAAGAATTTCGTTGCCGTCGATGTCCGCCTTGTTGCCGACTGATGCGAACTGCGCCATTCCCAGACCCTCACGCTCGGCGCGGTCGATCAGAATCTCGCCAAGTCCTCCCGACTGGCTGATAAATCCGACGTTTCCGCGGGTCGGCTTGTAGGCTGTAAATGTCGCGTTCATCTGGGTTTCGGGATAGGTGCTCATGACGCCGAAACAGTTCGGCCCGATCATCCTCATGCCATGGCTTCTGATCTGCTCGACCAGTTTCCTTTCATCCCGAGCCCCTTCTTCACCGATTTCCTTGTATCCCGCCGAAACAATAACAAGCCCCTTAACTCCCTTGCGACCGCACTGATCGATGACTTTGGGTATCACGGATTTTGGAACGAGAATTACCGCGAGATCGACCTCGTCCGGGATATCCTCAACAGATGGGTACGCCCGAATCCCGTGTACGAACTTATGTTTCGGATTTACGGGATAGATCGGTCCCCTGAAATTCGCCTCGAAGAGGTTCATGAGAATATAGTGGTTCAGAGTGTGCTCGGTATCGGATGCGCCGATCACGGCAATCGATCGCGGCTTAAAAATGGCGTCAAGGTCGTTCATATTTATCCTCCAAAAGAACAAAGGATTATACCAAATTGAGTATCCTTAGTCTTTTGTATATTATGATCCATTGCAGCATCTTGGAATATATCCGCTGCATGGTAGAATATGGGTTCTTTCAAAATGGAGGATAGAGACCATGATAGAGATTCGCAAGCTTCCCGGTGTTCTGGAAACATATTTCGTTGAGGAGGCCCGATCGATCCCTTCAGCTTACTGGGGAGCCGCAACAACCGGAACCGGCTTTCTGGGTAACCGGATCAGGAGGATGTCCGGTCAGGGGATCATGGCCGGATGGGCGCTGACTGTCTCGTGCCCGGGCGACAATAATCTTGCCGCTTTCCTTGCGCTCCAGTACATGCGCGATGCAGCTACTCAGGGACACTGGATTATGGTGGTGACATCCGAGGATGAACCTGTAAATGCCGCTATGTGGAGTTACATGCACAGCGCGCTGGCCTGGGAGGTTGGTTTTGTCGGAGCGGTTGTCGCGGGATACGTGCGCGATATCGATGAAACCCGCACGAAACTGAGGAAGGAGTTCAGCCTGTTTGCATATGGGGGAAGTCCGATTCCTTCGACAAGATCGGCTGAAGGAGAGATTGGAAGTCCCGTTGATGTTAACGGTGTGACAATCCGAACAGGTGACCTGATCGTTGGCGACGAAGACGGGGTGATATGTGTGCCGAAAGACCAGGTCGAAACCGCTGCGGAGAAGTGCAGGCATAGTATAATCGATGAGGTAAACAGGCTTCAGCATGTGCGCGAGGGCAGGGGATCTGTCGATGTGATGGATCTGCGGGATATGCTTACAGGGAATGTGGAGATCGTGGAGTGAAAACGAAAAAAAGGAATCATTAAATAAATATCAAGGAAAAAAAAGGAGAAAGAAATGAGTATTGACGGCGTAAGCTACGAAGCCATGCTGGATAATCCGCGAAATGAGTACAAGCTGTACACCATGAGCGGTGGGAGGATTCTTCCCGTTCTAAGGTATGTATCGCTTAATGAGAAGGGAGAGTTAATCGGCAATCCCGGCAAAGGGTTTTATCGTCCGATTGAGTACGAGATCACGCTTGGCGAGGAAGGCGGTATCGAGATTGTCGGACCGTTGAGAATAAATGACAGCCATATAATGTTTCAGCGATATGTCACAAGAAAAGGAATGGTCAGGACACTAAAAAACCTGAGCCAGAGCGCAACGGTCGTTGTCGGGACATTTGTGTAAGCATGCAACCGGGTTAATCCCCTGTGTATACTCATAATGCAGTTGGAGTTGACACATGACCGGAAATCATGGTCCGGACCACAGAAAACCGATAATTATTTTATGGACTCTTTTGATCGTTACGGTTGTCGTGTGGATTTTATATGCTCTGAATGGCCACCAGGTTGTGCGGAGCATGTACGAGGGTCGCTCACTGGATTTCCTCAACGGTATTATTATTGGGCAGGCAACATGGCCTGTTGAGTATTACCTGGTAAAAGCCGACAGCCTTTATGTCAATTTTCACACATTAGTTTTTTCTGTTTTCGCTCTTATCCTCTGCTTCCTGTATGTCAGACATAAATTCGCATTGAATTCTTATTTTCGGGCGGCTCTCTGTATTTATTTTGCAATAACAGCATTGGTACTAAACTATATTTTAACAATTATTTATTTTAATGGGATTGACGGGCTGTATACGGTAATGGAGGAAGGGCCTATTTCCGATCTGGGTTTAACGATCCTGTACGTCGTGATCTCCTGGCTGTTAATCGGAAGCTGCCTCATTCTGCTTGACAGAAAAGTAATTAATAAAAAGAATTGCTGGCCATATATCGGGTTTTACATTGTTGCGTTTTTGTATCTGAATATTTTGCGTGAGAGACCGCTTTATGGGGATATCGATGATTATGTTAAAGCCGCGTTTAACCTGTATGCCGGCGAACCGCTGCATTCCAGATATTTATACCCGCCTTTCTGGGCAACCTGCCTGCAGCCCCTCGTTCCCCTGGGAGCCGGAACTATTGAGTTTGTATGCATGATATTGAATTATTTTTCCCTGCTGTTAATGTATGTCTTACTGTATAAAACGCTTCAGATATATAAATTTTCAATAAATTCCGCCGCTCTGGCGGTTCTTGTCATTTTATGCGTTAACGTTCCTTTGTTACGCACGCTCGGATACGTGCAGGTTAATTTTCATGTGGTTAATTTGATTTTACTGAGTCTGATATTATTGCCACGGAATGTAATTCTCTCCGCTCTTGCGTTGAGCCTGGCAGTTCACATGAAAAGCTCGCCGATAATATTAATCCTGGCTTTTATTATAGCGAAACAATGGAAATGGCTGATTTATTTTTTCATATTTACAGCGTGCATAGCGGGATTGACCGCATTGATCAATGGTCCTGAGAATTATATCTACTTTTTTTCCAATGTCACCAGGGTATCGCAGTACCATGGAATAACAGCTTTCAGGGATAACTCCATTGACTCCTTTATTCCGCCGACCTTAAGGATTTTCAGTATTGACCTGATTTATGCGGGATATATAACATTGTTTTTAAAACTCTCTGTGTTGGTCGTAAGTCTGTTGGCCATTTTTAAAACCGTGAAGAAAAATATTTACCATAGCGGGAATAATGGCAATTCAGCCGTATACAACAGCATAATAGTTCTGCTTTGTTTAATGACAATTCTGTCGCCGAAAATGTGGCAGCATCATGGCGTATTTCTGATATTACCCTTCCTTGTTATGTTGAGAAATCTTTCAAAACCGGCTGAGTTTATTTTGTATCTCTCGGCTTATTATTTGATGTTCCTGTTGCCGACCTTCGATTTCTACCCATTTTCATATAAAATGCTGCTCGGAATAGTGCTGTGTTACATTCTGTTTTTCTGCTACATTAAACGAAATGCCGATTGTTCCGAATGGTTTGAAAAATTTAACGGGAATGCATATCGGGTAATCGGGATTGATAATGTCGAGGAAGAAATTACGGAAATAAACGTATAAGACCGAGCCTGGTAATTAATTCTCGTTTGACAGAGGGGACACTTTTTTTTGCCCCGCAGATCCCTGATTAATTCATCGTTGTAGAAG
>CBDUUJ010000055.1:0-10760 GCA_965370205.1 uncultured bacterium | reverse complement strand
AAATATTATAAACTGATTCATGATTTTATCTTCCCATTTACTGTGAATCCTGCTACAATCACATCCGGTTACGCCCGTGAAAACGTTACGGGTATGTTTCCATACGCCCGACCCATCGGAGTGAAAATTAATGGCTGATTCAAGATCAGTAAGAAACCTCTTAAACCTAATGTACGAGAAAGGCGCGTCCGACCTTCACCTCGGTGTCGACAAGCCGCCGTGGATGAGGATCGACGGTACTCTCAAGCCGACCGACCTCCCGAAACTCAACCGTCAGGACATGGAGGATATTTCCAGGATCGTCCTAGGTCCGAAACGTGAGTTCCTGATCGACGAGCAGAACGAGGTCGACTTCTCATACTCGCCCGAGGACTTCCCCGGACGTTTCCGTGTGAACTTCTACCGTCAGAAGGGCGAGATCGGACTGGCGCTCAGACTGGTGACATACTACATCCCGAGTTTCGAGGAATTGAACCTTCCGAAGATCATCGCGGATGTCGCTCTTTCAGAGCGCGGAATTATCATCATCACCGGAACGACCGGTTCCGGTAAATCAACCACGCTGGCGGCGATGACCGACCATGTCAACAAAAACAAGGACGGTCACATTATCACCATTGAGGACCCGATCGAGTACTACCATTTCGACAATAAATGCATCGTAAACCAGCGCGAGGTGGGTATCGACACCGACTCGTTCATCGTGGCTCTCAGGGCGGGTATGCGTGAGGACCCCGATGTGATTCTTGTCGGCGAGATGCGCGACCAGGAAACGGTCCAGACCACATTCACCGCGGCGATCACCGGTCACCTTGTCATGACCACGCTGCATACCACCGACGTTCTTCAGACCATCAACCGTACGCTTGACTACTATCCGCATGACCAGCAGAAACAGGCGCGGATCATGATGTCGGAAACGCTGCACTCGATCTTCTCGATGCGACTGCTTCCGATGGTCGGCGGCGGTCGAATTCCTGCGATCGAGTCGATGATCGCGACCGCGCAGATTCGCGACTACGTTCTCAACCCGGATGAGACATATCTTATCAGGGATGTCATGGAGAAAGGCGCGTCCGACGGGATGTTCATATTCGATCAGTATCTGCTCAAACTGGTTCGCGCGGGCAAGATCACGTGGGAGACCGCGAGAAAAGCCGCGACGAGCGAGCACGATCTGTTGCTGCTCCACAGAAAGTCCACGGAGTACGACGCACCGATCACGCAGACCTACTACGGCACGTCGAGCGAGTAAGAATCAGCCAAAAAAATAAAAAACAATAAAGCCCCGGAACACAGGGGCTTTTTTTTGATTCAACTATTAACACCGGAGCGGGGGACACCTGCTTTTCGAGGACGAAAAGAGGTGTCCCCGATTCATACCGATTCATACCGATTTATACCGATTCATAGAAAAATGACTCATTTCGATTTCGGTCCCAGGGCGCGCAGTTACGATTCCTACTATGACGATCCGGTCGGTCGGATGGTCGACCGTATGGAGAAGGCGGCGGTCGCTCGTCTGCTTCCTGATGCCGAACCGGGGCAGACGCTTCTGGAATCCGGATCGGGAACGGGTCACTGGAGCGAGTGGTTCGCGGGGAAGGGTTACAATGTGACCGGGGTGGACGTTGCTGAGGAGATGGTTGAAGTCGCGGAGGAGAAACGTCAGGAAAAGGGAATTGAGAATGTCCGGTATTATGTCGGGGACGCATCCGATCTGCAGTTCCCGTCGGATCATTTCGATGTCGGCGCGGTGATAACTGTGCTTGAGTTCGCGTCGGACCCGGAAAAAGTAATCTCGGAGCTGGCGAGAGTCGTCAGGAAAAACGGCAGATTGATTGTGTGTGTGCTTCAAAGCGATTCGTATCTCGACAGAAAGCAGAGAAGGGGAGAGTATCTTAGTTTTTCAGAGATTCATTTTTTCAGTGAGCCGGAACTTGAGAATTTGCTGAGACCATATGGCGATGTGACGATAACACGTTGCCTGTTCGCTCCTCCGGTAGCGGAAGCGGTCGACATGGCTGACAGGATCGAGTCGATGGGGTTGGAGCGGAACTGGAGGATCGGCAATTTTCTGGTGGCGGAGGTGCTGTTATGATGGTCCAGGTGGAAGTGAGCCTTTGCGTGTCCTGTGTGAATAAATCCCATAATTTGTTCCCTGTGGATGGATTCTGATTGATTCTATTTTGTGGATTGGATACAGGGTAAGGGCAAATCTAATTCTCAAATTGACAGAACGTGCAAGTATCTATAAAATCCGGAAACGGGAAGGGATCGCAGGTGTGGTCGAACGGAGTATCGAATGGACCGAGCGGAAATAATAGAGCTTCTGAATAAATACAGAGATACGTTCGTTGAGGAGTACAACGCTTACAAATTAAAAAGCGGTGTGTCCGGATCGCTTGCGCGTTCAGCAGTCAGTATGGATCTGGTCAGGAATTACTATGGTCTTCAATATTTTTGCCCGACCGGAGAATGGGCCCGTGAGAAATGGAATCCGACGCCTGGTGAACGTCTTTTTTTCCTGAAGCATCGGGTTCTATCGAAAATCTTTGGGGAATCGCATGTATACTCCGAGGTCGATCAGAAACGCCTCTGGAGAATCCGTGGTGGCGAGAATTACAGTTTCGAATCGGAGACGCCTGAATCGAGGGGATTTGCGGAGAGATTTTTCCGGGAATTTTTCGATAACGAGCCATTTCCGCCGGAAGCATCGATAATTGAGCTTGGCTGCGGCTCGGGACGTAACCTGGCAATTCTGAAGGAGATGGGTTTCACGAATCTCAAAGGAGTTGATTTTTCTGAGACGCAGGTTGAGTTTTGCCGTAAAAGGGGATTGGATGTACAATTTATGAACATCGCCGATTTGGAATTCCCGGATGGCAGTATCGATCTTGTTTTTACCAACTCGGTGCTGTTGCATATTCCTCCGGATAAAATAGAACAAGCTATGAAAGAGGCTGCGCGCGTGTCCGGATCGATGGCAGCATTCCGTGAAGATTCCTATAAAGAGGAAATCTTCGAGGGACACGTGTATAAGTACAATTACGAAAAACGCCTGACGGAGCTTGGGTTTTCACCGGAGAAAATTGGTGAATTCATCGTTCTAAGGCGGAGACAGTGAAGTATATTACCAGCGACTGCATGAAAAAATCGATTTATTTTCAATGAGGAATTGAACCTTTGGACCCGATTGAACATCTCAGCTTACAAGACAAGCTTCTTGTCGCCCTCATTTTTTACTCCCCTGTGATAATAGCGTTTGTGTTCGGTACTATCATAGGGAGTCTTTCAAACGTAATCATACACAGGATCGTTTACTATAAGTCCATCTGGTCCCCCCCAAGCCATTGCACATCATGCGGAAAAGAAATTCCATGGTATTTGAATATCCCGCTTCTGAGCTACATGATTCTCAGGGGACGATGCCGATTCTGCGGGGCGAAATTCTCCAGCCGGTATTTCTGGGTGGAGCTGATGAGCGGACTTCTGTACGCGATCGTGATGCTGTGGGTGTTCACATTTCCGGAGCCGCACGGGCTTGGGATGTCGTTCGGCAAGTTGATCGCTTTCGATCTTTCCGGCACGTCCCGCTGGACTTTCACACCGAACATTCTGACAATGGTACTGATGTTCAAGGGGTTTGTGTTCGCCAGTTTTCTTCTGATCCTGACGATGATCGATCTCGAACACAAGCTGCTGCCGGACCGTATCACGATTCCCGGAATTTATCTTGGACTGCTTCTTGGATTTATGGCACCTTCCGCTTTACTTGGAGAACCGGTGATGTTCAGGCTGGGAGACGGCTGGTGGGCCGGACCCATCGACGCGTTTCTCAAGGCGTTTATCGGATTTCTCATCGGCGGCGGGATTCTGTTTCTGATCGCATGGATTTTTCCGGCGGGCATGGGCGGCGGCGATATCAAGTTGATGGCGATGGTGGGGGCGTTTGTCGGCGCCGGGGCAATCGGGGCAACGCTGTTCATGGGATTCGTACTTGGAGGATTTATCGGGATTCTGTTGATGCTGATGCGAAAAGCCACGCGGAAGACGATGATACCCTTCGGTCCGTTCCTGGCTACCGGAGGTTTTCTGGGATTTCTCTGGGGGAAGCAGATCTGGGGCTGGTACATCATGAAATTCATATCCGAGCCGGGATCCTGAACTCAACAAAAAACGGTATTTTTTATTATAAACACTTGCGGATAGACGAACAATGGGGTATAAGATTATCGAGGCCTTCCGCGTTATCCCCCCTCCCAGTCTATCTGTATATGCAAACCCGACAGTCTCATCATTTGGTTTATAGATGCGGAGGCGAATTTCAAAAGGGAATCCAATGACTTCAAAAATCATTTCCGTTGTGATAAGATATATTGATAATGTCGAAATGTCATTTTGGCCCTGTCACGGCCTTATCCCCATTCAATCGGTGAAAGAATAAAATGTTCCAGAGGCGTGGAATTTCAAAAAATCTTATTTTTAACCCAAGGCGATTTAATCAGCGCGGGTTCACCCTTACTGAGCTTCTCGTGGTAATCGGTGTTCTTATCGCCCTGACCGCTGCCACAGTCCCCAGCTACATCGCCACTCGTCCCCAGAGGATGCTGAGCGGTGAGACCAACCGTTTCGCCAGTGTTATCCGCCAGGGACGGCTTTTCTCATTGAGGGATAACGCAAAAGTATACCTCGAGATACTGCCGGAATTCGACATGTACCGTCTCTGGAGTGCCCGGGGATGGAGAGCATATGTCGATGTGTTCGATCCCGGGAATGGTCGCAATCCCGATTATGGCGACTACGATGGCGATTTTGACGGCGACGGCGACTATTGGTGGGGAGATGGCGGGGACCCGACGGCTCCTGTCGGTGTACCCGAAGACCCGGATGTATACCAGGATATGGGTAGCGGAGTGTGGTATTACGATGATTCCGACGGCACGTATCTCGATCCGGATGTTCTCCTCATGACTACATATCCCGGCAATCAGCCGATAAGGACGCTGAGTCCGAAACTGAGAATATATCTCGATTCGGGTGACGGCTCGATTATCAACATTTCCCGCGATTTCGGCGACACCGGCGCGGTGGCCGGCGACAGTATAGTGCCGTTCGAGGTTGATATCAGGATGCGGGCAAATGCGTGGAACCCGGCGCAGCCACTTGGCAAGCGAAACGGTGTTCTCTCGCGTTTCCCTGTTTTATTCACGGTATTTTTCCCGGACGGGACGGTCGCTGCAAGCTGGGATGCCGATGACTCCACGGATTTTAATGATGAGATCATCGATCTGCAGCCGGGTGCTCTGGGAGCGATTCAGATCCATCTCCAGGCCCGAAGTGAAAAATACAACCCGGAGGCATATAATCTCTTTGACCCAACCGTTGTGATCCAGGGTGACGAGGGTGCCCAGGAGCCGATGAGTCCTTTCACCACCATATCTCTTGAGGATTCGGCAAGCGACGCGTTCGGTCGTGTCATTACGCTCAACAACCTGTCGGGTCGGGTTATCATCAGGAATTTCATGCCGACCGAACTTGATCGGCTGCGTGTCGACTTCGGCATTGATTATTACTGACTGAGATACTGAAACGATTTCAGGCATTGAATTTGCAGGCCTGATTGACCGATATTATCAGGGGCAATTACGGGGAGGCTTTAAAGGAACAACAGCAGGATGACTGCGTACAAGCCGAAGGATTAAACGATTTATGAAAAACAGCACAAACTGCAATATCCTTACCTGTTCCTTGAAGCATCATACTCGAACAACGGGGCGCAAAATGTTTTCTCGGTACAATAAGATTCTTCCAAAAGAAAAAGGATTCACCCTGCTGGAGGTTATGACAGCCATAACCATCCTTCTCCTTGTAATCCTTCCCCTGGCAACTCTTTATGTCAAGAGTTTGACTGTAATACAGAACGCCGCTCTCTATTCGCAGGCGATACAGCTCGCGCAGGAGCGTATGGATGTATGCCAGGCTCTGGACTATTCCGATTATTATTACTACAACGAAGTCTTCACGATCGGGTTCCCGTACTCGGATGATCCGCTGCCTCCCGCTCATCAGTACGATTATTACGGCAACGATATGAACCCGGCAGCGGGAATCGCCTACGATAATCGCGACAACCCCGATACCGACGGAACCGAACTCTATTTCGACCCGACGGATTCGGACAGCGAGGTTTATCCCGTCCCGGTATACAGGGATTATTACAACAATTATTCAGGCTTATGTCTCGATCCGAATTTCAACGGGTTATGCGATGATGACCTTGACGGCGACGGTGACTCGGGCATCCTGGGGCAGCCGTGGGACATGGACGACATCGAAATCGCCACGAACGGTCGGCTTGCCATGTACTCCGATCCGGAGTACGGCGGAACACCTGCCGCCGCGCTGGGAAATACATACGTTCCGGGTGACGGTCTTTTCGACACCGTTGTTGAGGGCAGATATGTCACCAGCATGGACCCGATGTACCGCCAGATTCGTATCACCGAATCGTCATCGCCGATCATCGATGTGGGGCTTCTGCTTGACCGGGGCCATCGCGTAGTCGGTGACTTCCGACATCGTGAGGTCACATTCAAGGGCATGGTCAGGATGACCACTTTCCTCGATCCCACTCCCGATCTGGCGAATCCCAATGATGTGGATACATGGGTGGATCAATTGTACTTTCGAGATCGTAAGGAGATTGACGGCTATTCTGATGAAGAGCTGCTTATGCTCCGACTCTGCCTGCTTCGCGATCTGCCCATATACAGCGAGTTCAACACTTTCGGTGTCGGTGTCGCCGATGCCGGTCTGGATGAGTGGACCGAATACAATATCAATTATGCAACTCCCGTATATGGAACTCGCGTTATCGTCACGGTCTTCTATCTTACCGGTGAAGGTGAGATGGAGTTGACCGATATCGATGGAGACGGAGTTGTCGAGGAAGTTCCCATTGAAAATTATGGTGGCGCGCGACGTATCAAGCTGGAAAGGACTTTTTACAACGATTTAGCCATACGCGGCGATATAAAGCAGTACGCTCCGCCGCCCAGATATAAGACATCCACGGAGGGAGCCAACGATGCAAATCCGGTTCGCTCCGTATTGATTCCTGATGTTATTGATAACGGAGACGATTCAGATCCATGTTCTCTCGAGAACAACGGATTGCCATATCTGAACTGACGGGTAGGGGAAATAAAAAAATCGACGCAAAACAGCGCAAAACCTCATCGGGGTGGCGGCGCTCCGCTTCCCAGTCATAACAAGCGTTCGAGGTGGAAAGATAATGAACCGACAGAAGGGATTTACACTAGTTGAGCTTCTCGTGGTTATCACCGTAATAGGGATTCTGGTTGCCCTGGCGGTGCCGAATATGACCAGGCTCAAAGTCAAGGCCAAAGAAACGAAGATAATGCACGGCGCGCATGTCATTCAAACCGCGCTTGAGACATTCGCTTCAAACCATGACGGTTTTTACCCGGGAGTTGCCATTCCGGCAGCCGACAATGTCGACGGGGTGGACTGGTTCGAGACTGCCAATCCGGAATGGCACACACTCCGACCGTTAATCGGCGGCGGAGTTGTGAAGCCACAGGATTTCGGGTTGGATTTCCTGGACGGCTTCTATTTCAGGCCGGATGATATAACAGGCGATCCGCCATGGCAGGTGCCTGACAGGCTCGTGGCCGACAAATCGCTGGAAATTTATCCTGAAAACGCTTTCCGGACCAATATTCAGCATATCACGGACCAGGCAATTCCGATGATTAATATCTTCGGGATTGAATTTACTCAGGCTCCGGTACCCGGCGGTGATATTTTCGACCTGGACCCGGCTCCGGTCAGAATCAGCGAGCCGCTATGGTTTGGTTCTGATGGAAATTACCAGACCGTTACGCCAGCCGGCGAGTATGATTTCCCGGATCCGGACGGCGTTGACCTCCGGTTCAAGGGAGATATCAACCATGCCATTCGGTATGTCGTGGATGAAATTGACTGGAAGGTCACCAGGGCTTCAATCCAGCAGGCCGGTTTCCCCGAGGGTAACTTCGCTTTTATACCGCTCGATCCGGTCCAGACCGATCCGACCACACCGGATTTCATGAGATATTGCCGGAACTACTGGCTGGTGGTATACGGCAGCGAGGCTACCGCCCAGAGGAATAAATACAAGGACGTATGGCCTGTGTTCCCCCGACCTCTCGGAGACGGCGATCCATTAACGCTCAGCGCCTATGAGTACACGGTAAAACAGGCGCTCTGTGGTGCGATGCATGTTATCGCCACGAGTTATGAGGATCAGATCCGGGTTGAGGGCAGTTAACAGACGAATTTTACTCGACCGTAATTATCCGGACCGTCAAATCGGTTACGACGGTCCGGAATTACGGTGGGTTGAGGACGGGGTAATTTGTGAAAAATAAACGGGAGTGTTCTCTCCCTGAATTCCCCATAAAATACTTAATAACGGGGCTGATATTATGAAACTACGGAATCAACAGGGTTTCACACTGGTCGAAATGATGGTGGCGCTATTGATCGCCGGGATATTCTTCACGATCTTCGTGGGGGTGGTCATGGCCACCTTCGAAACGCTGCAGTCCGGTGATGAGCGCACGGTCGCCCAGCAGAACGCGAGGGTGGCGCTGAACTATATTGCCAATGACATCAGGCATGCCAAAGAGATCGCTCCGTTGCGGATTGAGGCATACAAAGACTGGGCTTCCGGAGGTCTGCCTGTCGCCAGCGATACGGTCGACCCGTTCGATCCGACGTTCACCACCGATGTGTGGCCGATCTACAGGCAGAGCGTGGATTCCGACATTAACGGCTATATTTCGCTCAGCATGGACGGCGCTGCCGGAGACGGTGACGAGTACCAGGATTTCCGCGACGACGGTTATCCATATGATGTTCGCGCTCTCGCTCCCAATCGAATCAGCCTTCTCTTTTGCGGAAATACCTACTATCCGAACACACGTTACTGGGCTGGAACCGGTAATGATATCGACCTCGACGCAAACTCTCTTCCGAATTCAACCTCCGCGATAACCAGGGTAACCTACGAGCACCAGCTTGTGGAGCCGGTGACGGATATCTATGAGAACGAATTCAGCGGACGGGAAAAGCAGTTCAACATGGTAGTAAACCGCACCGACGCGAACGCAATCCAGGACAAGTCGGATTTCGTTATCGTCAGAACTTTCGAAATAGATAATCCCAGGGACAGTCTTCCAAATACCGGTGAAAGCGATACACCCGGCCAGGGTCCTCTCGGCGCCATCAGCTATCAACTGCGCATGGATGATCCGTATCTCAGGCAGCCTGTTGCCGACCACGTTATGAATCTCAGATTCCGGTACTGGTACATCAAGGGCAACAGCATGCTTGAGATTCGCTATGATCCCGACGAGGCGAACATCGGCGGCGGCGGAATAAACACGAATGACGGCTATTACAGGTACTTTGATATTAACGGGCATGAGATATTTGTCTATTACAATCACGATGAATCACAGATGGTTCCGCTTCTTCCGACCGATTACGATCAGAACGATCTGGATAACATCCCGCCTAATTCATTCCTGATCAACGGCGGGGACAGCGGCAACGATGAGTTCGAGCGCGGAATTCTGCTCTTTGAGGGCTGGCGGTTTGTCAATGCTGTAAGTATCACGGTAAAAACAGCGAACAACACGACTCTCAGCGCCTACCGGGCATCGATTAACCACAACATCGTTAATCCCCTTCATCCCGACTATGGAATGGGATTCATCGACTTCGGACTTGGCGAGGAGTTTACCGATTACGCGTCCGACGGCACGCTGAATGTCTATGATCCATTCTTCCAGGGCGCCGATAATCTGAGGGTCAGCACTTCTCCTGTGGCAGGCACAGACCTGTTTGATTTTGTCGAGCCGAACATGAATCCGAACTACAACGCTTCCTCTTTTACAACTTTACAGACATTCGTAGTGCCTCCGGCGCTTGTCGAGAAAGCCGAGAGAGCCAAGTGGGACCTCAGGTTCGGTCTCAGGCATCATTAGATGTATTTGATTTTATCAGGGAATGAGGGTTTTGATTTTAGTATTTGATTTAAGTAATAAAGACCTGGTGAACGCTATGATTGCAAAATACACCGATAGGAAAATAAAATCCCGGAGGAATGAGCGCGGAGTTGTGCTGATCGCCGTTTTGATGTTCGTAGCGATGATCCTGCCGGTAACGCTGCTTATCCTCGATACGGTCAGGATTGAAAGCCTGCTCCCCGTGAACGAGGCTTACACCCGTACGGCGGGCGATGAAGCGGATAAGGGATTCGATGAGGCAATAGCTGCGATCATGGCGGACCAGGATATTTATCTGGTGGATCCATCCGCCGATATAACAGACCCCACTCAGAATTACTGGATAAACACCAACCCGAATTCACAATCCGGGAAGCATGAATTCGACTATCTTGCCGAGATGTGGGCCAGGCACCCCGATAATGACACAATATTTATTGTCGAACGCTCCATTGAAAACTGGGATACCGGAAACCCGGACGATCACTCGCTGCCGGCACGATGGCAGTTGATGGATGTCCCGTTCGGGATGGACGATTTCGGTGAATTCTACCAGGACAGCGGCAATCCGAGAATTCTTCTCCCGTTTGAGTATGTCGGCGAAAATGTCCTTACTGCCGAGCAGAGAAACGCACCGGCGTACTATATCGATCCCAGCGAACTCAGCATGCTGGAGACAGG
>CBDUUJ010000054.1:0-10760 GCA_965370205.1 uncultured bacterium | reverse complement strand
TCCGTACCGAGGGGACTGGCACACAATTCCGTACCGAGGGGACTGGCACACAATTTTACCGTACTGGATTTTCCGGGTTTTTTATGATGTCAGGACAGTAAAATTGGGTGCCTGTCCCCGGTGTTAATAGAACAGCACGTGTTATACTTATCCCGATGTTTATTCTGGGTATAGGACTTCTCGGATCGATTTTTCTCTCGTTCGGATGCCTGATAGCGGCGTTCAAATCACTGATTTCTTTGAGGGAGGGTTATAACAGCGAGAGCCGTATGATGGCAATAGCCGGTTTTATTGGAGGACTGATCGCGAGCGCATTTTTCGGATGGTCGACAATCATGCTTTTAAACAGGCTGGATGCCATGATGCAGGGCATGGCGCAGTGAGCGGAAAGAAGCCGGTCCCGATCCGGTCTTTATATCAAAAGTCAGGATTTCCCGATCAGCGACAGGAGAGCGTCCCTGATAGCGGTAATCGGAGAGTGGGATTCGGTCATTTTTCTGGGTCGATAAGCCATGCAATCAGCCGGACAGCTGATTCCTGCTGCGGTCGGGTCGGGCGCGGCGCGGTTTGCATCACATCGAAGGGTGCCCTTGTTGTCCTCGAGGATGTCGTTATTCGTGACGCGTTTCAGATGTTCACAATCATGTCGTATCATAAAACTTTATACCTCTATCCCAAACAGGTTAGATGCAATACAAGACGAAATTAATATATTCTTGTTCCCTCATATGAATATTGGCATTATGTCGTATCGAAAAAAAAGTGTGTCATGTTATGTATAATTGAATCCCATGAAAGATGATTTAAACAGGGTCGGACCTGAGGAAATCCGGAGGCGGCTTGATGATATCCTCCCGCATGTGGAACGTCCGGGAAGATATTTCGCGGGAGAGATCGGAGTAGTTCGAAAACCGTGGGAGAAAGCCCGCGCGCGGGTTGTGATCGCGTTCCCGGACGTGTACGAGATCGCGGCGGTGAACCTGGGTCACAAGCTGATTCAGCATGTCATCAATCAAAAAGATGAATTTCTTGCCGAGCGTGTTTATTCCCCGTGGCCGGATATGGAGGAGAAATTGCGTGAGTCGGTTATGCCTCTCTATTCACTCGAAAGTTATCATCCGGTTGCGGAGTTCGATATTCTCGGTGTTTCACTGACCCACGAACTCAGCTTTACCAATCTTTTTCAGTTGATCGACCTTGCCGGACTGCCCCTTCGAGCGGAGGAGAGGGGATTTCCGATAGTGGCTGCGGGCGGACCGGCGGTTTTCAATCCGGAACCGGTGGCGGCATTTGTGGATGCGTTTCTTCTCGGTGACGGTGAGGAAGCCGCGCTTGAAATGGTCGAGGTTATCGCCGCGCGAAGGGATGATATCAACAGCGCGAGAGGGGATATCGAGGCCGAGAAAATAATCAAGGCTGAGATTCTTGATGAATGGGGCGGTGCCGGTGGGAGGAAGGGAATTCAGGGAGTGTATATTCCCGCTCATTTTGAAGTTCAACGGGATGCCGGCGGGCGAATTGAGAACATTCGAAATATTGCAGGTGGTCCGGATGTAATTCATAAATCACTTGTGATCGATCTTGACAATGCGTCATGGGTGCTCGATCCGCCGATTCCGCACATGCAGAATCTGGCGAGCCGTGTGACAGTCGAGCCGGTGCGGGGCTGCACGCATGGATGCCGGTTCTGCCAGGCGGGGATGATCTACCGCCCGTATCGTGAGAGATCGCTCGATCTGCTTGTGGATCAGGCGGAGAAGCTTCTCGATTCGACCGGTCTGCAGGAGCAGAGCTTTCTCGCGCTCTCGGCGACCGACTGGCCGTATCTCAGGGGATTCATCCGCCGGATGCGCGAAGCGGATCGGGATTTCCATTTGAAGATCAGCCTGCCGTCGAACAGGATAGCCGCGCTCGATAAAGAACTTACAGACCTGATAATTACGAATCGAAAGGGAGGTCTGACTCTCGCTATCGAGGCGGCGACGCAGCGTCTGAGAGCGGTTATCAATAAGGAGGTCACCGATGAGGATATCGAGCGGGCGGTGACTAACGCGGTTGAGTCCGGCTGGGATCTTCTCAAGCTCTATTTCATGATCGGTCTTCCGACCGAGACCGACGATGATGTTTACGCGATCATCGATCTTGTGGGGCGGATTGTCGGACTTCACAGGAAGCTTAAAAAGGAGGGGAGGGCGAAATCCGGAAAGCTCCGTATCAAGGTGAGTGTGTCGAGCATAATCCCGAAATCGCATACACCGTTCCAGTGGTCGGCGA
The DNA here is from genome assembly GCA_965370205.1 of uncultured bacterium. Taxonomy (GTDB): domain Bacteria; phylum JAJVIF01; class JAJVIF01; order JAPKYR01; family JAPKYR01; genus CBDUUJ01. The sequence continues at coordinate 8,486 of CBDUUJ010000054.1, read as the reverse complement.
TGGATTCACGGGAGACATTGGATCGAAAGCAGAAGATGCTTACGGAACTCCGCAGGATCAGGGGGGTCGAGTACCACTCGCATGATATCGACGCGAGCTGGATCGAGGGAATCATGTCGAGAGGGGATCGCCTTCTGTCCGATGCGATTGAACGGGCTTTTCTTCTCGGTGCGCGGTTTGACGCATGGAGCGATAAATGCGACGTGGAAGTCTGGAAACGGGCGTTTGAGGAAACAGGTATCGATCCGGACCGATATACCGGTGAGCGGGATGTGGAGGAGATTCTGCCGTGGGAGCATTTATCGTGCGGTGTTGACAGTGAATGGCTGAAGAAGGATCGACTTCGGGCTTTGGATGGCTTGATGCTTCCCGACTGCAATGAATCGTCCTGTCATACGTGCGGGATGCATAGTATTTATAAGGAATGTAAACCTGCGAGGAGAGAGTAGCGTAAAATTATTGCCAGACAGCCGGCAAGGATGCCAGCGTTACAGCCGGCAAGGATGCCAGCGCTACGATTAGCTGGCAGGGAAACTAGCTACGATTGGCAGGCGGGGAAGCTGGCTACGATTGGCAGGCGGGGAAGCTGGCTACGATTAGCAGGCAGGGAAGCCGGTGTTACGGTTAACCGGCATGGAAGCCGGCGATATTGAGCAATATATTATTTTCTCTGATTGAGAAATTTTTTTTTGAAAAAAAAAAAAACCAATAAGGTGTCAGTAAAGTGTCTTCTGATACGTTTATCTAGTGATTGCAGAATGGAATTTCATAAGAGGTGCTTAAGTGAGCAAGGACACTAATAATCATGACTGCATTACAGCTCATTCGGAGAATAACAATAGCGCCGGCATCCCAACCGATACTAATGCAAAAATACCTGCTAACCGTAGCGCTGGCATCCCTGCCGGCTGTACCGCCGGCTTCAAGCCGGCAGCATTTCGAAATCGCGGATATCTGCCTCATCTTGAGATCGAAGGAAGTACATATTTCGTAACTTTCCGTCTTGTTGATTCACTTCCCCTGACTGTTATGCAAAAGTATATCCATGAATGTGATCAAGCTATTAAGGAGAATAAATCCAGAGATAAAAAGCAATTGAGAAAAATACAAATTCAGTATCAAAAGAGAATCGAAAAGTATTTCGATACCGGTTATGGGGCATGTTATCTGACTGATTCCAGGGTCGCAGATGTTGTGGCTAACGCGATGGGATATTTTAACAGTGTCCGTTACAGGTTGTTCTCCTGGTGCATTATGCCTAATCATGTGCATGTTGTTTTCATGCCGATTGCGGGGTTTGGACTTCAGGGAATCCTGCACTCATGGAAATCCTATACATCGAACAGGGCGAATGAAATTTTAGGGAGGACGGGCGGGTTTTGGTATCGTGAATATTATGACAGGTTGATCAGGAATGAAAAGGAGTTCTGTAATTCTATCGATTATGTGGTGAATAATCCCAATAAGGCGGGTTTGGTCGATTGGGAATGGGTGTGGTTTATGGAGAAGGATGAGCCGGTTGCGGGTCGGAGTTGATGCCGGCAGGGATGCCGGCGGTACAGCCGGCTGGAAGCCAGCGCTACGATTAGGAAGCCAGCGCTACGGGATTGTTGGTGCTACGGTTGGATGGATGATTATTTAAGGATTATTCCTGGAGTTACAGATTATCCTCGGAGTCGATTATTATCGTTGTGCCGTCGTCGGTTGACGGGGGGATGGGAGGTTCGTAGTTGAAACTTTGTTCCTGTTGCACTAATTGTCCCTGACGGGCAATGACAACCCGCTCCTCGTAGATCTCCACGGCGACAATGTAAAAGATAAAACAAAGCACAAGTATTATTATTTCCCGCATTGTTATCTGGGGCACCATAAATTTTTCACCCACAAAAAATACTCATCCCCAAGTCAATTCCTTCATCCCTTAAATTCTGGTCCTTTATTTGAAAGCTGCCGAGACTCGTGATCCGGATATTAATGCTGCTGAGACTCGTGATCCGGATATTAATGATTTTGAGCTTCGGAAGCTATCTATCAAGTGAATATTCAATCAATCTTTCGCACAGCTCTCCGAATTCAATTCCGGCGGCGCGGGCGGCGTCCGGAAGCAGGCTTATTTCAGTCATGCCCGGTATAGTGTTGAATTCAAGGAAATGCGGACTCATCCCGCTGTCGAACATGACCTCCCCGCGACCGAATCCCGACAGCCCCATCAGCCGATATGCCTTGAGTGCCATCTCCTCGGCTTCGCGAACCCGCTCGGGATCGATATCCGGCGGGATGATGTGATGGCTCATCCCCGGAGTGTACTTGGCCTCGTAGTCGTAGATTCCCTTCTCGGAAATTATCTCAATGGTCGGGAGAATGATCGGCTTGCCGTTTCCAATGATGCTGATCGTCACTTCCGGACCCGGCAGGCATTCCTCTATCAAAACCTCAGACGAAAATTTCAATGCTTCCCGAACCGCTCCGTGTATTTGATCCGGTTCCGTCACTCTTGTAAGCCCGACGGAACTTCCCGCCTGTGTGGGTTTGATAATCATCGGGAGATCGACGCCCTGATCCTGTAATTCGCTTAAAGCTCGCGGCAGTTCATCGACATGGCTGAGAATCGTGGCTCTCGGAAGCCGGAAGCCATGTCCCATGAGAAATTCCCTCGACCGCGCCTTGTCGATCGCGAGGGCGCTTCCAAGGACTCCGCTGCCGGTGTAGGGGAGATCGAGAATCTCAAGCATGCCCTGCACGGTGCCGTCTTCGCCCGGACGGCCATGAAGCGCGATGAATACCACATTGGGACGCAGTTCGTTCAGTTTGTTATAGGCGCTGGAATCCAGATCGACTTCGGTGACCTCGTAACCCCTGCCGCGAAGCGCTTCGGCGACAGCCTTGCCGGATATGAGGCTGATTTCCCTTTCCGAGGAGGGACCCCCCATTAAAACCGCGACATGTTGGATTTTATCGGTCATTTATCTGGATTCTAACCGCTCCCTGACGGTCGCGGCTCTGATACAAGCGGCTCTGATACAAGCGTTTATGGATACAGGTTTCGATTAACCGGTCTGGACGTGGCAGACATCCTCGTATTCAGGCCAGAGGGTCTTGTCGTTTGCGAGAGCCTCGGCAACCTTGTGCACATCCCCGGCTCCGAGTGTGATGATGATGTCGCCCGGTCGGACCTGGGATTTCAGCCTGTCGATTACACTGTCCAGGTCACTAAGCTCGGTAACCTGTATGTCTGAGTTCGAGTGACGCTGAATCGATTCCACAACCAGTTTACTCGACACGTTCTCGATCGGGTTCTCGCCGGCGGAGTAGATGTCGGTGATAATAACCTCATCGGCGTCATCGAATGCCCGTCCGTACTCCTCCTGCATGAAATGTGTGCGGGTGTAGCGGTGGGGCTGGAAAACCGCGATGATCCGGCGTTTGGTGCTTGCCCGTGCGCCTGAGAGAGTGGCCTTGACCTCGGTCGGGTGATGCGCGTAATCATCCACGACCATGAACCCGTTGTTCTTGTGGACCTCGAATCTGCGTGAAATCCCTTTGTATTCTTCCAGCCCGGCTTTCAGCTCGTCGAATTCAACGCCGAGCGAAAGAGCCACAGCCGCCGCGGACAGAGCGTTCTGGACATTAAACCGTCCGGGTGCGTTCAGTGTAATTTTTCCCAGATTCGTGCCGTTCCAGATCAGTTCAAAGCTGGAGGAAAAATCGTTGTCCCTGATATTGGTCGCCATGCAGTCGGCGGGGTTGTCGATTCCGAACGTGATTAACCGCTTTCCCAACAGGACTCCGAGATCGGCGACGCCGGGGTCATCCGCTGAAATTACACCGAAACCCCTGCTTGGAAGTTTTTCGATGAACCGGCGGAAACTCTCGATTAGCCGTTCCCGCTCGTGGTAATGGTCCATGTGGTCCTGATCGATGTTGGTTATTACGGCCACTTCGGGATTCAGGCGAAGGAAACTCTCGTCGGATTCGTCCGCCTCGCTCACAAAGAAATCCCCGAGTCCGGTTTTGGCATTGGAATTGTACTTCGGAATGATAGCGCCGACATACGCGCTCGGGTCCCATCCGGCAGCTTCGAGAATGTAAGCAAGCATGGCTGTGACGGTGGATTTTCCATGGGTTCCGCTTACTGCAATTCCGCGTTGCGCATCCATCAGGATGGCAAGCATCTCGCCGCGATGGACGACAGGGATTCCAGCAGCTTTGGCGGCGCGCAGTTCGGGATTATCAGGTCGGATGGAGGATGAAACTACCAGGCAATCGGCACTGCCGATGTTTTTAACTTTATGGCCGACATGTACTTTAATTCCAAGTTTGCGAAGTTCACCGAGAAGTCGTCCGGCTTTGATATCCGATCCGGAGACGCGATAACCGAGGGAGACAAGCATACGAGCCAGAGCGCTCATGCCGATTCCCCCGATTCCGACCATATGAAAGTGCTCGCAGTTCCTCATATGTGTTTTATCTATTTTGGCGCTTAAATCCATTGCAAAATAACCCTTTGTTCCCTGAGTTATATGCAGATTTCGTGCCGATCTCCATTCTTTTGCCAAAATATGTCAAAAGACAAAACAGTAAATATTATATACAAATGCCTGTAATACCAATTCTGCGCTATAAGCGGGTTCCAGGCGATGCAGGCGAAATAATGATTAAACTATATTAGGGTCGATTAAATCCGCCTTTTTTTGAACAGGCAATATTTCCTGTGGCAAACCTAACACATCCATCATTGTCGAAACATGTGTGTGGCATGACGGACACATTATTTTCCATCAGATTACATTCCGGGGAATCCGTTGTGAGTTTATAAAATATAGTAAATTATAGCATTGGTAAGTCTTGATAAAACGAGATATCCGTGGTATAATGTAGCCATCAAAGACATAACTCCTTGAAGGGAGGCACAATAACATGGCACGCAAATTACGGGACATAATCCGTTGCCAACGCGGTCAGGGACTAACGGAATACGCAATGGTCCTCAGTATTGTCTCGATTGCAGCAGTTGCCACGGTCACTCTCTTTGGGAATATCATTATCGATACCTTTTATGGGTTAATTACCGACGCATTTGAAGGTCTATAGTTACTGGAAATAAATTTGAACTAATAATCTATTCGCGGACGAAAGTGCCGCGATTTTATTTTTAGGCGCTTCACTCGATGCACCGGTTGGTGGTACAATCCATTGCAATATAATAAGGAGGGAAAAGTGAACTACGCGCTCATTCTTTCCGGTGGCAGTGGGACAAGGTTATGGCCGCTTTCGCGCCGCGCCCGTCCCAAGCATCTCATTAACCTGGCGGGCGGGAAACCTCTTCTCGAACAGACTCTCGACCGTCTCGGGGATCTGATCCCGGCGGATCGCAGATTCCTTATCACAATTCCGGAGCAGGCGCCGATAGTCCGTGACGCTGCGAGGGGCAGAGCGATGGGTATTATCATTGAGCCTGTCGGACGGAACAATCTGTTTCCCATGGTGTTATCGACAAAAATAATCGCGGAGAGGGATGAGGATGCCAGGATTGCTTTTCTTCCCGCCGATCACAGCATGACAGCACCGGAAAAGCTGGGACAGGCGCTTTCCATTGCGTTCGATGTGGCGGAGGAGGGATATATTGTCACCATCGGGATTCCCACAAGATATCCCGAGCCGAATTACGGGCATGTGCAGAAGGGCGACAGGATCGCGGGTTACGATGATCGCGACCTTCCGGTATACGAGGTTAAAAGTTTCCGCGAGAAGCCGCCAATGGAAACAGCGGAGGAATTTGCGGGGAGCGATGAGTGGTACTGGAACAGCGGGATTTTCGTTTTCTCCGCTACGGCGATGATGGATCTCGTCCTGAAGATGCAGCCCGAGCTTGCACGGATGGTTAACGACCTCGCTCATGTTCTTCTCAAGTCCGATTCGACGCTTGCGAATCCAGTCATCGACTGGGAGGCCGACGAGGAGATCCGGGATGCGTATATAAATCTCCCGCAGAAATTCCAGACAAGCATAGACTATGCTCTGATGGAGAAAGCGGATCGGGTCGCCACTATTCCGGTCGATATGGGCTGGAGCGATCTGGGGGGATTCGCGGCGCTTGATGATCTGATTGAGCCGCTTGAAGATGAAACCAACCGCGTTGCTCCCCGCATGGATGGCGGGGACCCACGGGTAATTCTGCCGGGATGCAGGGATGTGACCGTTTTCCCCGGCAGGCGTTCGATAGTATGCCTTGACTGCGAGGATCTGATCGTGGTCGATACACCCGACGCGCTCCTGATTCTGCCGAAGGATAGCTCGGGGAAGGTGCGGGATGTTATCGATTTGATTAAGCAGCGAGGGTGGTCGGATCTATTGTGAATGGGAATATCGTTGCACTGCTGTTAATTGATCCTGATTAATGCCGAAAAATAGAAATGATGCGCGACTGGGCACATCGCCGATACAAGCATGACTTTTAAAGGAAATTATACCCTTCTGTCGCTATGCGCTTTTCTCATGCTCTGCAGCCTGACATGCAATGGGGAGAGTGGTCCGACCACGCCGGAGCCTCCCGATTACGATGCGTTACGTCCGACTATCGAGAGTTTTACCGCCGAGCGTAACGGCACGGTTATCGATGACGACATCGTTTTCAGCGGTGAGGATATCGATCTCATCGTCCAGGCTACCAGTCAGGCCTGGCCTGTAAGCTGCGGCCTTTCCGAGGACGAGACTGTTGAGGGAAATCTCATCTATTTTTTCAACTCGGAACCGCCTAATGATATCCCGGCTCCCGGTCTGCTGAGCCAGGCGACCCCGCCGGAGAACCATGCTGTCTGGAGGATTCCGAATCTCGATTTGTATGACAGCGGGGAAGGCCTGATGTATATCCTTCGCGTGACCGTTCTCGATGAATGCCTTGACAGGCAGGCGGTCGGCAACCTGACTCTCCGGGCGTTTGCCAGCCAGGGCGTGCCGATTATCACGGAAACCGTTATGCAAAGCTGGGTAACCGCCGGTTCTCCAACCACGGAGGAGCTTGATCAGAATGGCTATTATGAGGTCGAGCGCGGCGATGAGTGCCGTATCACAATCACGGCCCAAAGCAGGACGATGTCGGACATCTGCGCGAATCGCGGCGTTCCCGATGGTGACGAACTGAAATACGAGTGGTCCGGCACATTTCCGGATATCAATCTCTCATTCGAACAGGATTCCCATATAGCAATAACCGCGGATTTTGATATTCCAATGACGGTTGATATCAGCGATACATTCGAAGTGGAGTGCTTAATCACGGATGAGTGCACCGGAGAAATGACTCACGTGGTCTTCAATTTCATAGTTGTGGGGACACCGCAGATTATCAGTCTCAGCGGAACGGCTAATGGTATTAACCTGTCATATGATCCGTATTTTGATAATTACGAAGTGATTCCGGCGGATGAGGTCATTATGAGGGCGACCGGGCTTGCGATGGATCCCGGTTTGTGCGACGCGAAAGGGATACATCCCGATCTCGAATGGATCTGGGAGGAAACGACCGGATCGACTCCCGCGCTCGATCCTGAGTTCGATCCGCTTCCTGTGCCGAATGATGAAAGCGCGATTGAATTTGTCGTTCCCGCAGCGCTGAACGGTACCAGGTATTCGTTTAAATGTACGGCAAACGATCGATGCAACGGGCTGTCGGATTCGGAGACGGCGAATTTCCTGGTGATCGTTCCCCCGGTTGCGGAAATCACATACCTGCTGGTTAATTCCATCCAGGCAAATCCGGCGCCGGACAGCGGTCGTTACGAGGTTGCACCCGGTGATATCATCACAATTCGAATAACAAGCGAGGCGAAATCGAAGTCGGATTTCTGCGAGGCGAGGGGGATAGATGATTCGCCGCCATTGAATTACTACTGGGAGAATGAATGGGGCGAGCTGCTGGTTCTTAACTATGAGGTAAGTCCTGAGGAGTTATACAGCGATCTGGTCTTCGTGGTTCCCGGTAACGCTCCGGCAATCGATCAGGATATGGTATGCAGGGTGACAGATATCTGCAATGATCTGTTTACGGAGGTTGTAGTGCCGCTGAGAGTAATTGAGATTGTGGAGTAAAGCCGGGCTGAAAAAAGCTAACGAAACGGATTCAATATGTTATGATTTATTTAAATAATATTGATCCACGATAGCAAATTTTAACTGCGGATATTTGATATTAATTATGCAGGTTGATATATTTACTGACCATGTCAGGCTGTCTCAGGGAGTTGTTGATCTGTCTGACTGCTCCCGGGAGGAAGGCATGGAGAAACAGCAATATCAGGCATCACAGGGAGATAAGGTCTCTCATGATGGGGAAAGCAAGATGGCGTTGACATTACAGAAGGAACTTACCGGAGATCTGTGCAAACTCGCTCTTACAGGCGAGTTGAAGCATGAGAACTCCGATGATCTGTATAATGAAGTTATCGGAACCTATAAGGCGGGCGTGACAAGGCTGGTGCTTGATTTCC
>CBDUUJ010000053.1:0-10849 GCA_965370205.1 uncultured bacterium | reverse complement strand
GGTCGAGCGGTACTCGTTGCGTTTTCCGGGGTCGGATGTATACACAGCGGTTCCAGGATCGACAACCACAGGCTTTCCATTGAACCATATCGTCACAGACAGTTGATCGTTATGCGCATGACCACCGTTCCCGTTCTGACCCACCGGACCAAGCCGGAAAGTCAGCAGATCAAGGCAGTCCTTCGACCGGATACACCAAATACCGCCGTCCGGGAATTCAGAAATCACCGGACGATCTACCGGGATCAACTCCTCGAATTTGCTCGATTCATCCTGACCAAGGAACCACAGAATTTCCGAAGTGTGTTTTAAATCCGGGGGCTTGAGCGACCGGTCACCGAGATATGCCGCCGATAATGCAAGCAGATAATTGAGATCGGATAAATTGCGCGGTTGCAGCGACATGAAAAGTCCTGAGTCATTGTCTCCAATCAGCGGGAACGAACCGTCCGGCATTGATATATCGCGAACGAACGCCGCCATCGACCGCAAACGCTCCAAATATTCATCATCCATTTTCATACCGGCGCGATCCATGAAAATCGCCGGGATCATGAAACACTCCAGCACCAGACGGTGATACGCGGTCGATGCCTCGAAGTCCATCCCGTCCGGGCGGACCTGTTTTTTTATCTCCGCTGCAAGTTCATCGCGCACGAAATCGAGCCAGAGTCCGGTTTCCCTGACAACGGGCGAGAGCATGGATGAAAGCACCGCAAGCCCCGCGATATCCGCAAGATAATGATTGCCGGTGAGTTTATCCGACCATTCGAGGTGATTCGCGATAAACTGTCCATGCGCGATCAGATTCCTCACGAGACCCACAGCGAATTCATCATCAATCCGGATATTCCCCAGCAGTCCGAAAGCATACGAGAGATTCGCCGCGCGGATAGCGACATCCATCGTGCACGCCCAGTTGGGTCCGAACCCGACCGGATTATTTTTTATCCAGTCTTTTGTCTGTCCAATAAGCGCAATGAGATATTTACTCTCACCCGTGAGACGATACGAAAGCGCGAGTTTCGGAAAATGCTGAAGACGCGAAAGTTCCCAGGGATATTTAATGTCATAGCCGCCGTCGGGACTTGAATGCGTGATGCGGGAGTAAATCGCGTTACTGTCAAACTCATGATCATTGCGCGGATCGTAATACCACCGTATCCCGGATGAGTAGTCAATCTCCTCACCAAGAAGTTTGAATTTACTATCGCAGAGTCGGTCGGCTTCATCGATCAGGTGGATCACATCATCGGGAAATCTCTCCCGGACAGACTCGGCAAGGGAATTATCGACTCCGGATTTTTCGACCATGTTTTCAAGGACCCTGTGAGCGGCATCGGCTGGAGTGAGGGAATTTCCTGAGACAATGGCGGGAAGGTCCGATGATTTGGTTTCGAAACCATCCACACGCGCCAGCATCTCCTCCCCGATCTCGCTCACCTGTCGCGCGATCCAGAGGAAAGCTTTCGACACAATCTCCCGAGGAGTCAAGCCGTGAATTTTTTCATGCACGTCCATCTGTAATTCCGGATGCAACTATACCAGAGGATTGGGGTTGAAATGAAAACTAATTTTTGTAATTATTGACCTGAGATACAAAACGCAATGAGAAAAGCAAGCATTTACATCAACTTGTTTATCATCATATTCCTTCTGGGATCATTCGCAACAGCCCGTTCAGATGAAGCTGAACAGGATCTGGAAGATTTGTCTCATTTAAATCCCAATTCCAGTAATACTTTAGCTTTCCGGACATTAATGATGGAATCTTTGATGCGTTTTTATATAGTCAAGGGCTGGAACCTAAACAGTGCCGCCCCCGGACCGTCTAGTTACGAATCCCTTATTGAGACCGGAACTCTTCCATTGATTTTTACAAACCCATACACCGGAGAGGATGCCGTCAACACGTCCGATTACAGCCCCGGGGATTTTTATCTTTCATTCCCGACAGATAGTGACGCCATCACTCACTTCTGGCTCCATTCAGGCGACAGAGACTTGGAATACGATCCGACCACCGATGGGCCAGGTGAACTACGTCAACTGGAATACAACTCTCGTGCCTTGACCGATGGCAGGACTATATTTATAGAACGTGAAATCGATCCAAATGAATACATGGCAAGCAATACCCAGGCAGAACGTGAAGAGTTGGGTATCCCTTCCGGAGATGACGCAAGAACAAGGATGTTTTTAATTTACCATGCGCTATGGTTTATCATGATAGAATGCGATTCATGGATTGAGGACGTTCCAGACTCATTGGATGGTTTCATCTCACTCGTTGGCAGGAAGAATCCAACCGCATGGATTAATCCATACACTGGAGAACCGATGGAGGAAGTCGAGTGGGTAAATGTCCCGAATTACCATGTGACCGGCAATCCCACTGACATATTTGGCAGGTTCTATAGCAACCAGCAGGGAATTGAACCAGGACCTGATTTTGACTACGCTAATCTTGCCGGTAACTATGCTTTTATAAAAACAAGGCAATCTATAGGAGATTATGACTTCGATATGCGCTTTGCGCAGTTTTATTTCTATCTTCCCGATGGAACCGTAGCCGCATATTTAGCCTTACAATAGATCCCTTAGCAAACCCCACCGTGTTTCATTCTGCTTCCGAGGCGAGGTCCTCATACACCATCCGGATCGTCTCTCTCAGGTCCTCGATATTTTTCGCAGGCATGTAGCACATGTCATCAATGCAGACGAACGCCGCCGCCTGACCCATATCCGTGTAGCCCTTATGCTCGATCAGCTCAGCGTCGCGCTCGGGATCGAGAATCTGCGCGACTTTCGCGGGGTCCCATCCGTGTAGCGCCTCCACTAGAAGATCAATACCTGTTTCATCTTCGAGTGATGACACAATTCCAATGTGAAGGCATTTCGCATGGACAATATCGTACGCGTAAGCAATCCGGACCTGGTCCATTCGTCCAAACGAAGTTGCGTACTGGATAATTTCCTCGGTGATATAATCCGCCGCTTCCCGTGCCGCCTCATCCTCCGCAAGCCAGCCGTAGTGATGCAGCGCGATCGCGAGGTCGGGAAGGAACGGGTACATATGCGGATCGAACCACTCCTCCGGGTTCTCAGGTGGAAATTCTGATGCGATCTCCCCGGCCATTTCAAGAAGCAAGATATCTCCGGACCTCTGGTACATCCTGTTCAGGAGATCGAGAATATAAACGCGCTCATGCAGTTTCAGGTCGTTCATATTCCCGGCTTTCTCAAGGATCGCAGAGAAAAATATATTGCACATCGGCTCGAAAAATTCGCCCACATTACGATCCTCATGGAATGGAAGCTTCACGAGTTCGGGGTCGGCATTGAAAATTTCGATAATCGATGCCATCGTCCGCGCATTCACCCACGCAATGTCCCTCGGACCTTTCATCGGGTCTTCAAGCAGAACATGCACGAGTGGCGGAAGCGGGGAATCATCGTCGATATACTGCGGACCCTCCTCAAGTGTCGAGCGAATATCGAAGTATGCTGGAAAACCTCCAATGTATTTCCTGCTCGGGGAGGTGAGCATCGCCCTGATCGCGTTCATAAGTCCGGCGTAATCGAACGGCCAGTCAGTATCGACCGCCGTAGCGCACAGGGCCGCCTTAATCGTACGGTTGGGATCGATCGCCCAGCCCGATCCTTCAATGAATGCATCATCAGGCATCCAGATAAGATCGGGACCGATAGCATCCAGGTACGCACCCCAGCTATCGACTCTATTAATAACCTGATTCGTAACAGCTTCATCGCCACGATATCCATAAGATACATACAGGCATTCCTCAGGAGAAACATCCTGACCATCAGCCAATCTGACGGAAATTATCTTCCGCTGCGCAAACGTGAACTCCTCCGGATCGGGATTTATTTCACTTTGTATCCCGTCGTCACCGGGAACATTGTCTTCAGGCTGCATCCCGATTTCCCAAAAATATTCAATTCTCTCGATTGCGAGCGGGTTTTCAAACGGCAGAAGCTCATCGTGAAGGGGGAATTTGAGAAGCTCGTCGCCTTCCCAGCGGTCGACCACTCGAAACTCTTCAGACGATTCATCCCCTGATGGAACGAGCATAAACAGAGCGGGAGCATTGCCGAATCCAATAATTTCCTGAGCAAGCTCCGGATTTTCCCACCAGTCGATCTCCCACGCGATGAGATTATCTGAGATTTCCTGACCCCACGCGTCGGAATTAAAAACCCCGTCTTCGATAGTGGCGGTGACATCGGAATCGTAGCGGCTGATATAGCAGAAAATCGCTTTCTCGTTCTCGCGGGATTCCCCGATCACGGTCGCGCGTTCTCCTGTGCGATGCCACTGAATGGAGCTTCCGAACCGCCATCGCGGAAGCCTTCGAACTGTGTCCCATGTGAAATCACGGGAATCAATCTCCTCAACAGCAGCGGTGGAGGTATCAGACTGCTGCGGCGATGGACATCCAGCAGCCATGAATGAAAATATCATGAGGAATACCGCAACAAGCATTGCGGGTACGGATATTTTTTGTGAAACAGGAATGAAAAACATACGCGTCTCCCAAAACGAGTGATTACCGGATTATGGCTGGTAGTATACGGAATCGATTACGGAAAGTGAATAACAGGATGCAACAGAGTCGCGCCTTGAACGCAGTGATTTATTCACGGCATTTCGTCCGGAAGGAAAACGCTCAGTTTATAGCAGTCGGTTCCCGCGTATGAGTCGCCGTGCAGGACAAAAACCTTGCCGTCATCATAATTGCTGTCGATTCTTCTGGGCTGCTCGCTGATCGTGGACAGGTCACCAACGACGCCGATGAAACTGCCGCCGGATACGCTTCCGGTCCAGACTGTAATGATCCCCTGTCCGCTGTCTTCATCAATCATAAGGAGCCGGTTTATCTCATCACGTGTGATATCGAGCGGATCATGCCAGTTACCCGGTGAAGTTGCTTGTGAGAAATAGCTGTTCGCGTAGATCAGATGCAGCCATCCGAATGGAGACATGAACTCCCACTTCGTGACATGATTTTCCGATGCCCCCTCAAGCACCCACAGATTCTCGCCGCTGATATCGGTATCATAGGCGGTGATTAAATTGTAATCGAGACTACTGATGCCTGTACCGGAATAATGAGAAGCCCATTTGCCATCGAATGAGTTGTATGCCGGAGGCCCGAAATTATACCACCAGAGACGATGACTTGAGCTTGACCAGTAACCGCCGCAGAGGGTCACAGTATGATCAGCGTATGTTCCGGCTGTCCCGAAAACCGTAACATCCGCAATTCTCTTGGTCGAACACGCGCCTGCCAGACCGAATTCCGCGACCTTGGCGCCGCTCGCGTCATAGGTCCAGGTCCACATGGCATCAGGACCGTCATGGTCGTCAGCCAGCATCATAATTCCCTCATTGCTCGCGTCCATCATTTCAGGACGAAAAGTATGGGATGGACTGTTGCATGTGACCGTATATACATAGGAACCGGTCTGGTAATTCACACTCGCGGGATACAACCAGACCTGGTCGTCGCCATACAGAATCCAGCAGTCGCCATTATTGTGCTGCACACCTAGATCGAGCGCTTCGACACCCTCTCTAAGCGGGATATTTTTCAGGTTGACTATTTCAATTGTGATATCCACATCGACACAGCATATTTCCTCTCCGCCACCATCGTTGCTGACTTTCACACAGACCTGTTCGGTGTTTGTGAAATCGAACAGCTTGGTTGGATGATCGGATGTTCCGCTGGCGTATGCATCCCCGAAAGACCCGTCATTATCGAAGTCCCACTCGAAAGTCAGCACGCCGCCATCGGGATCATACGAACCTGACGCATCAAATGTGAATTCCACTGCCGGACCGTTGTAGGGCATCTCAGGAGAAAGATCCGTGTCAACCGCGATATCGCAGATCGGATCGGTGGTCGGCTGAATATTCGACACATCGAGGTCGAAGCGGAAATACGCCATAAGCGGCTCGTCCTCGACCAGATTGGGCGATCCGAATTCATTCGCGTAGGTGTAACCGCTGTATTCGGCTACTACCCAGTACTCGTTTCCTTCAAGATATGTGACATCATCAGCGGCGATCTCGACATGCCATGCTGAGTAATTTTCATCCCCGCCGACAGGGATCATTTCACCGGTTGTCAGTTCATATGGATTTAAAAGGACTGTTGATTCGATATGAACGGTTGATGGATTCCCGTTCCAGTTCCACAGGCTGAAATCGAGGATCAGGTTGCCGCCGTTCTGGGCTGAATCGACAAACCAGACATCGCTTGTGTCGACCACATCGCACGCGACCGCCTCAGGCGCATTTGCCGGATGCGTGACATCGTCTATCCAGTTCGCAACTACCGCGTAACCGTATGTCACAGCCGGGTCCGGAGTCGGAAATCTGAGGTAGTAATTGCGATCGTTCGTCGCTCCGAATGAAAATATTCCATTGGTATCAGAATTGTTATTAAGCCAGGTCCAGAGATTTTCATCGGTACCGAGGCTGTCGGCAAAATAGCTGTAAGGGTTCAGAGTGGCGGTGCCTGCGAAATCGTTCGAGGCAAGATTTCCCTCTGTGTATGAAAATAGTGGCATGCCGCCCTCGCTGAACTCGGTCAGGTTGAACCAGCGCGTATAACCGTCCGGACCGCCGATCCCGTCATCAGGATCGGGGAACATAAATTGATCGGAGCCGGATTCGGAATAGTAAACACCGCCAGTATCCATCAGGAGCGAGCCGTTTCCCATGAAAACCCCGCGAACATCGTAGCCATTATATTTAGGCAATCCCGGGAACGGATGAGTGATGCCGACATCGATGTCAACATCAATGTAATCGCTTTCCTGTATTACTTTATTTATTGTGAATGAAAGACTCGTGGGTTTCTGATTCAGGAAAGTGGTCACGTTCGCGGTGAACATCGCACTGCGATCGATCGTCGCGGTTACCGTCTCTTTTTCGACATCGATATGCACCTCGAAGTAACCCCAGAGGTGGGTTGATACATTTGGTACCACCGCTGTGTCAGAGGACAGGAACAGGGATGTATCTTCCACAGGCAGAATCGGGTTGCCCGCATTTCCAGAACATCCGATCACCACGATCAATGATACAAGTACCGGCATCAACAGCGCTATGAAACGCCCCATTGGCTGAACCTCCGCAAATTTTTGAAAAATTGACAGAATAACGAACAGCGAATCCTGTTACATTATTCTATAGTATTTAGAGATGTCTTTCAATTGGATACTTAACGGAAAAAACTAATTCTCACTGAGGCATTTGGTTCCATACCATTCGGCATCGGAAAAAAACCAACACGGCCCGCTGACCGGGCCGTGCTGTTTTCCGCAAAAACTTTATCCAATACGTAATGTTGTAATCAATAAGCTAATCGTTCGTAAAATCAACATCCGGACTTATGTAGATATGGAGCAAATTCTCATTCGGCCAGAGAAGCCCGGTGATTTCCTCGGCGGCTGTCAGAGCGTCGTTCATCCCCAACTCAACGCTGTAGTAAGGAGGTTTCATAACAATGTCATACCTGACCGGTGAACCGCCAATGCCGCCTCCGGTCAGGAAATCCACCCACGGTATCGTGTCGGAGAAACCGTCTTCAATCAGCACAAGCACTTCGCAGTTGTCACCGACAACACGCGGGAACACGCCGACTACTCCCGGGAGATCCTGGATTGCAGCTCCGACCCAGTTCTGGAGATCCATAAAGATCTCATCGATACACAATGGATCGGTCGGATCGGGAGGCGGGGTCACCACAATAACCGGCGCGATCTGCACTTCAGTGTCAACGAGGTCAACAGCAATCTGAACATCCGGCAAATAAGCGGCATCATTGATTAACACAACGATTTCAAATTCGGAAGCTTCCTTTTCAATCGTATACTGAAGCTCGATGAAATCGGCGATGAACTCACCGTCCGTCTCGTGAGCGAACACCCACGCCGGGTGTCCGACGACCAGATAACCCGTGTCGACAATCCCGCCGGTAAGATCTCTGATCTCGGTCTGCTCTGTCAATTTCAAATCAAGACCGGCAAGTGTCATCAGGATCGGATCGTCCTCGGGAACAAGCGCATCGATTGTACCCATGCGCTCGATAAAACCGGGTGGTGGCGAGATATCCAGAAGAACGATCTCAAGCGCGTTGATCGCTTTACCGTCGCGTTCACCGACAACTCTCACATATTTCCCGATTCCAATATCGTCCGATTGAATCCTGTTGCCAAGAATATCCTCAAGCTTCGCGGATGCGTAATCATGGAACAGTATGCCGCCGACGAAGATGGTCGTGTCGCTAATCTGTTCAATTAAGCCCTCACGCCTGATATCAAATGTACCGTCCGGAGTTGCCGGACTGGGCTGAACCAAAACGTTCATCGCCACATTCCCGCCGTAGTAAGTAATATATTTAATTCCGGCGATTCTGCCTTCCGATATTTCCGCCAGCGAGAGCGCCGAACCGTCCAGCTCATTCATCAAATTCGCGCTGCCCCAGACCTCGAAAAGCTGACCGGCGATTGAGATCGTGGTCGAGCCGATGCCCGTGATCGGACCGACCGTCATATCGCCATTTGTGTAGTCGTAGGATTCGATTAATGGCGCATGCTCGTCCGGAATAGCGTCATGGTTGGCGTCAACAGCAATCAAATCGTCAAATAATCCATCCTGATCGAGATCGAATGTGAGAAGATCGGCCTGGAAATCGAGTCTCATGCAGATCTCGCGGCTGCCGTCCGGACCATAGTACGTGTAGGTTACCTGCAGTACACTATCAAATGGCCGGTCAATCTCGGCTGACAGCAGGGACGGGATTCCGTTCGCGAGGGCGATGGGTATATTGAATCCGACAGGCGTGTGGACGGAACCGTTAAGCTCGAGATCGGCATCGACTGTGAAACGCAGATTGAAGTAGACAAACGGATTGGGATCAAGCTCTCTGAATTCATAATTACCGCTCTGTGACAGCGTGCTGGGTTTCGGGAGTGGAACGCCGCCGATATCATCGCCGGGATCGACTATCCGTGCCCCGTATCTCAATCCCGGCGGCACTGGCCCGTCAAACGCATCGGCTGGTGGAGCAGTAAGCGGAACGTCCTGAGTAAATGTCACAATGCCCTTCAGAGAGGCGGCTGCTGTGAGAGGAGGCTGATTATCCCCACCTCCGCTTCCACATGCCGTCAGCAGTAACGTGAGTACAAGCGCGCTCGTAAACCAGCTAACGCCTCTGTAAAAGGTGCGACAAGTTGATGTCCTTTTATTGTGGCTATGTTCCCGCATAATTACCAAACCCCCAATTATTAACTTGGTCCCTATAACCCCTGTAAATAGTATACCACCAGCAACATCACAGTTCGCCATATAATTCCGCAAGCTCATCGAGCAGATGCGGATCAGCGAGAACTTCCTTCAACGCAGCGCCGAGCCTTGTGGCGCCATCGATAATCTCACCCTCTTCCAGAAGACTCCAGCTCAACCGGAAACCCGACGCGTCCTGCTTGCCGGGCCAGAAGAAATTAGCCACGGCAAATTCGGCGCCGCGTTCACGGCAGTAATGATAAAGTGCGAGTGATTTAAGTTTCTTCGGAAGATTAACCCAGAGACTGAACCCGCCTTGGGGTTCGGTCCAGGTGAGTTCTTTCGGGAAAGTCTCCTGCATTGTTTCGATCAGGGCGTCGCGCCTCGATTTATAGATTCGTTTCGTACGCCTGAGATGCTTGTCCAGGTAGCCCTTCAAAATAAATTCATGCATAATGACCTGAAGGAAGAAACTGTCGCCACGGTCGCAGCCCCGTTTCATTCTTACAAGCGGTACGGCAAGCTCACTTGGAAGCGTGGCCCACGCGAGTCTCAATCCGGGCAGGAAAATTTTCGAGAAGCTTCCCAGGCGAACCACATTTCCATTGGTGTCCAGGCTTTTGAGGCTCGGTATATCCGGACCCTCATAGCGAAGGTCCTGCGCCCAGTCGTCCTCGATGATCGGAAGCTGATGCTCGGCGGCGATTTCGAGAAGTTCTTTCCTCCGGTCCTCCGGCATCACCGTGCCGGTCGGATTGTGGAAGGTCGGGATCGTGATAAGCGCGCCGATTTTCCTGCGCTTCAGGATGCTCTTGAGTTTTTTAACCTGCATACCGTCGGAATCGACGGGTACGCCGTAGTAGGGAATCCGCCTTGCGATCAGGAAATTCAGGATGGCGGCATATGTCGGTTGCTCGACAAGAACCGCCTCGCCCGGTCTTAACAGAATATTTATTAAGAGATTCAAACCCTGCTGGAATCCGGACACAACGACGACATCATTTTGACCGGGCTTCATCGCGACACCCGCCAGCGCTTCCTTCTTCTCGATATACTCCACCAGCGGCTGATATCCCTGCGGATGTCCGTAATCGAAGAAAAACGCCTTTGGATCCCAGAGAAGCTGCTGAGTGATCTGTTTGATCTGCTCAAAGGGGAACAGGCGGCTGTCGGGCAGAGCCTTGATGAAACTGATCGGCTGCGCGGGCTGCTCTGTCGCTTTACGCTGTGGTGGGAGTGAGAAAAAGCTCCCGGGAATCTGGTAAGGTGACCAATCCATGCTCCTTTGAGATTTGTCCGAAACCGAGTCAGGGTCTTTTAACAAGACCGGCTCGCCGGAAATCTCGGCGAGCGCGGAACGATCTACTACATATGTGCCTGATTGTGGTCTTGATTCGAGGTAACGGTCGGCGATCAGCTCTTGATATGCGATTAATACGGTTTTTCTGCTTACATCGAGCTTTTCGGCGAGTTCACGGGACGAAGGGAGGCGGGTACCGGCTGCAAGGAAGCCTGCATCGATAAGGC
>CBDUUJ010000052.1:0-11049 GCA_965370205.1 uncultured bacterium | reverse complement strand
CTTGAGGGAATTCGCGAGGAGGAACTCGAAGCGTCACGTAGCGCGGTAGATGCGGCGCGCGCGAATCTCGTACTCAATCGGGACATGCTGGACAAGACATCGATTCGTGCGCCCAATGATGGTGTTATTTCAGATATCTGGTTTGAGCAGGGCGAGCTTGTCGGTCCGGGAACGCCGGTGTTTCGTATTGTCAATTCGGATGCGTTGACGATGGAAGTCGGGTTCAGCGACCGTGAGGTTACGAATATTTCCGTAGGTCAGGAAGTTGATGTCGCCGTGGACGCGTACCCGGATCGGATAATTTCGGGTGTGATCACGCGAATTGGAGTTGTCACCGATCCGATGACCGGCACTTTCCCGGTGGAAATGACGGTCCATAATGATGGCAGGGATCTGCTGGCGGGAATGGTCGCACGTACGAGAATTCAGATGGAGGAAGTGAACGACGGTCTTGTGATTCCGCTGTATGCGGTGCTGCCGACCGACGGCGGGTCGAGCGTGTTTGTTGAATCGGATGGTGTCGCGTATAAACATGATGTTGTCGTTGCGCTGATAGTCGGAGATCTCGCGTCGATTTCGGAAGGAATTGAAGAGGGGGATAATATAATTGTCAGGGGAGCGAATTATCTTGAGGACGGCGATGATGTCAGGATCGTGGATGAGTGGGAGAGTATTGAGGGCGAGAAGTAGAATTGAAAAAAATGCCGGCAGGGATGCCAGCGATACAGCCGGCAGGGATGCCAGCGATACAGCCGGCAGGGATGCCAGCGGTACAGCCGGCTGGAAGCCAGCGGTACAGACAGGAGGGAAGCCAGCGGTACAGACAGGAGGGAAGCCAGCGGTACAGACAGGAGGGAAGCCAGCGGTACAGCCGGCTGGAAGCCGGTGTTACGGGTGGTAGGGATGCCGGCGGTACGAGGTAATTAAATAACGGATGCATCATTTTTATTTTATTGACTTTACCTGCTTCCTTTTTATTGGTATAATTTTCCTGTTATGAATGAGAGCTTTGCCATTCCTCCAATCAAGGTGGCTGAGGTGTTTGTCGACGGGCATTGCGTCGGGTTTTTGTGCGACGTGAAGCTCAGCCGGGAAGAGGGAGGAGCGTTCAGGCTCGAGGGTGAGTGGTCGGGCTATTCTGGTGTTCTGGACCAGGAGTCAATGTTCACGATCAGCATTCCGCGCTACGATTGCAGGTTCCTTTCGAATAAGGTTAATGCCGAACTGGTGACGAGTTCGGGACGGATTTCCTTCAGCGACGCGAGTTTCCTTCCGGATGGTCCGAGAGAATGGTTCGATAATTTCGGTGAAGCCGCGGAAGCGTAATCGCCGGTGTTTGAATCGATGTATCAATCAAGAGGGAGGCCACCAGAATCGGTGGTTTTTTTTATTGCTGTTTCCATCCGGCGTCCCGAAGGATATCCGCATGGTCGAATGCAAGCTCGATGTCTTTCAGTTCATCGCGTGAGAAAAGGCGGGCTTCTTCCGCGTCATCCATACCCAGGAGCTTGCCGGATTTGTACGAAGCCCTGAATGCAACACTGACGGTGTGGAATCGCGGGTCGCGTTTGGGGTCGGAATAAACTCCCAGGATTTCTGTAAGCTCGATGTCAATATTGCATTCTTCCTTCGCTTCGCGGATGCAGGCGATGTCGACTGTCTCGCCGATATCGACGAAGCCGCCCGGAAGCGCCCAGTTGCCCTGGAATGGCGGATTGCCCCGGCGTATGAGGACAAGCCTGTCGTCCGGGAATTCGATAATCGCGTCGACTGTAAGTGCGGGAGTTTTTTGTGTTTGCATGGTTATTATATAAGTGTAACATGTATGATGGTGCCGGCAAGGATGCCAGCGGTACAGCCGGCTGGAAGCCAGCGGTACAGCCGGCTGGAAGCCAGCGCTACGGGTTTGGAAGCCGGTGTTGCGAGAATTATCATGTCAGAAATACAACAGCAAATTGAGTACGACTCGTTTCCGAAAGCGGTGATGGACTACAGCACGCTTGCCGTTGTCGGACGGGTCGCGCGTAAGGCCTTGATTAATGCAAGGCTCAGGCGCGTGGTCGGTTGTGAGAATGGAGATATTGTACTTGCGTTTGATCGATTTATTTCTGGTGAAGGCGGATTGGAAGGTGAAGGTGGATTGGAAGGTGAAGGCGGATTGAAGGGTGGGGATAAAGATTTTAGTAACTGGCTGTTTTCATCCGATCCGAGACAGTTCCGCGTGCATCCATGGATGGATCGGATTCCCGATAAGTCGGTCCCGTCGCATCTGGTAGAGGTTATCCATCACCATCTGAGCGGCGCGAAAGTCGAGGATGTGAAGGTCACGCGGTTCGAGAGGATTATCACGCTGTATTTTACGCGAAGGGAATATACCGGCGAGGTTATTCAATACCGGTTTATTGCCGAGTTGATGGGAAAGCATTCCAATATTGTCATTGTGGACAGCGACGGGGTTATTGTCGCATCTCACAAGCCCGTTCATTCATACCAGAGCCGGGTTCGGGAGATACGGGCGGGGAAGCCATATACGCCTCCGCCTCCCCAGGATCGAGTCGTGCCGCGTGAATTCACCCCCGATGAATGGAGCGATTTCCTGAATTCGGCGGGTGCGGACGATCCGCTTGAGAGGCACCTGTCTCGTACTTTCCACGGGATGAGCCAGGGTTGGGCATTCGGAATTTGTTACAGGGCAGATGTCTCTCCGGGTATTCCCGTATCCGAGATATCGCGGGAGGAAGCGGAGCGCATTCGTATCAGTCTTACGGAAACACTCGACCTTGTGCTGAACGGAAAACCGCTGACAGGTGAGGAGGCGGGGGATTTCGTGCTGAGGGTTTCGGCTGATTTTATAAAAAGGGCGGAGGATATCGCCCTTGATAAAGCTCGCATGGACTGTATGAGGATTCTCAACCGGAGGCTGAAGAAGCTCAGGACTCTCGGGGAGGGTTTGAAAAAGGATATCGACAAGGCGGGACGGGCCGACGAATACAGGAAGAAAGCCGATCTGCTTATGGCGAACCTGCATTATGTGGTTCCGGGGATGGATAAAATCGTTCTCGATGACTGGGAGACCGGGGAGAGTGTGCAGCTTCCTATCGATCCTCATATCAGTCCCCAGCTTCAGGCGGAAAGGTGGTACGACCGCTACCGTAAACTGAAGCGGACCGAGAAAGTCGCCCGTGAGCGCATGAACGCTCTCAAGGCTGAGGAGGAGGAATTGTCCGTCATAGTGGAGAAACTCACCGGGGCGTCATCGATTGATGAGATCGGCGATATCCACGAGCAATGCGTTCTTCATGGATTGATTCCCTTTCCGGAAAAGACGCGGGATAAACGGGTAAGGAAACCCGATGGAGTAATTGCCGGACTGGGACGTCAGGGCGGGATTGCGGCTCACAGGTATCGGTCCAACGATGGATTTCTGATCATGGCGGGAACGAGCGATCGGTCGAATGACGCGCTTCGCCGCGCCAGCGCACCCGATGATATCTGGCTGCACGTGAGGGATGTTCCCGGGGGGCATGTCTATATAATCACGAGGGGACGGAAGGTACCAGAGACCACATTGAAGGAAGCGGCGATGATCGCCGCGTGGCACTCGAAAGCCCGCGACGGATCGAATGTTCCGGTGGACTATACACGATCGAAGTATGTGACTCCAATCTCAGGCAAGGGACCGGGGAAGGTGAATTTCAGGAGGGAGAGGACCATACGGGTCACGCCGGTTGAAAAACGGATTGAGATGATGAAATTGATGGCCGGCGGAGAAAAGGATTAATAGCAGGATTTTAATAGTAATAACTCAAAATAAGGTTGACTCTTACTATATTTGAATGATAATCTGGCGATATATTTAAGGGGCACAGCGGGCTTGAAGTAACTGTCGACGCCCCGGCATTTACCGATGAAGCATCTATGTGCGATCCACCCAACAAGGAGGTTCGTTTTTGGTGTTTCTATGAAGAAGTAGAGTAACCGCTAGTTGTCCTGTATTTTCCGAAAAGGAGGTCCATCAGTATGCCAGATGGCAAGGTCAAATGGTTCAACAAAGACAAGGGCTACGGCTTCATAGAGCGTGAAGGCGAAAGTGATGTATTCGTCCATTACAGCGCAATTGAAGGCGATGGGTTCAAGACTCTTGAAGAGAACGAGCGTGTCGAGTTCGACATGATCGAAACCGCCAAGGGTATGCAGGCCGTCAGGGTTAAACGCCTGGCTCCCCCGCCATCCTATTAGTAGAACCTCCTTTGTGAACGACATTACCCAACGGGACCCCGCATCAGATGGGGTCCCGTTTTTTTAGAGGGTTGTTTCCTCTTTGGATATGAATATTTGCGGATTGCTGCTATAATTGTCATTGAAAGGTATACTCGTATCTTGAGAATAGGGGGCAGTTCATGCCTGTTCGTGAAAAAAGGGAAGCGCTGGAATTTGCCAGGGGAATCAATTACGTTCTTTTAGCTACATCCCTGGACGATCAGCCTTATGTTCGCCTGATGCACTGGTCGGGGATTGAGGATGACTTCACCATCTGGCTGTCCACGCGGGTAAACTCCAACAAAGTCCGTCATATTGAAAACAATCCGGCGGTGTGCGCGATATTTGTCCATGAGGTCGGGTATCTGCGTGTGTTCGGAAAAGCGGAAGTTGTGAATGATAAGAAGAAAAAGGTGGAGTTATGGGAGGATCAGTGGGACATATTCTGGCCGAGGGGAGCAGATGATCCCGACTACAGGCTGATCAAAATCACCGCTGAATCGGTGGACTATCTGAACATGTCGAAGGGTAACACTGTTGCACAACTGGTTAATCTGTCCGATTGATCGACAAAATATTTTTCTTCCCGTTAATCCAGGTCACCCTTAACCCGTTTTAATCGATTTTAATATGTACACCCGGTACATGCGGGTGGATTCGCCATGCAGTTCCCGATCCAAATACTTGAGCTGTATTTTTTCAGTTTCATCATTATCCTCGTGCGGATATCCAGCTTCTTCTTTACCGCACCGATTTTTGGCGGCTCGACACTTCCGGCGCTTGCCAAAGTCGGATTTGGAACTCTTTTCAGCGTATTAATCCTCATGGTGGTTGGCCCGGTATCCGCATCAATACCTTCGTCAGTTGCAGAGATGACAATACTGGTCGCGGGTGAGGTGGCGTTCGGACTGACACTGGGCTATTCGGTCAGCCTGATTTTCGCGGGAGTGCAGATCGGCGGCATGCTGATGGGTTACCAGATGGGTTTCGCGGTTGCGAATGTGCTCGACCCGGTCTCAAACCAGCAGGTATCGATAATCGGCCAGTTCCTGTTTTTATTCGCAATTCTGTATTTCCTTGCGATGGACGCGCATCACATATTACTCGAAGGCATTGCGGACAGTTTCATAATCGCTCCAGCCGGATCGTTTTCGGTATCGCAGGGATCGGTCGAATGGCTGTTGGGGATTTTCGGACGGATGTTCTGGCTTGGTCTGAAGATCGCGATGCCGGTCGTGGGCGCGGTTTTCCTTGTGGATGTCGCGCTAGGCATTGTGGCGAAAACGGTTCCCCAGATGAACGTGTTCATTGTGGGGCTTCCATTGAAGAGCCTACTGGGGATGTTCATACTCGGGCTGGCGTTTCCATTTTTCGCGCTCGTGATGCGGTTCGATTTCGTCAACATGATGGAAGGCTTCTATGGCATGATGAGAGCGTTGTAGATAGAAAAAAGCCTCCTGGCAACCCACTTGATTTTCAGTGAATATTATTTATTGAGTTCTATTTGAATCTCTTTAGCAAGCTCATTACCCAACTTCAGGGCTTCTCTGATCTCATCAAAATCGATGTAAGGTGCATCTAGTGCGTGTTGACTGAATCCATCCAAGTTTCCGTTAAATGCATTTGTAACAATTCCCTGACCAGATCTGTCCTCTTCGGCAAAGTACCAGAGGCCATCAGCAGGATTGTAGAAAACACATCCGAAAAATACTACACCGGGACCGAAATCGGGATCGACAGGCGAATTCGCAGAAATATAATAGGAATTACTGTTGAGAGGTTGTGTGTCATGGGGATTATCCGTCAGTTTTAACATGCAGTAAGCGTTGTTGGACCAGAAATTATCCATATAATACACAGCCATGAAAAAATAATACCCCTCAATTACATATTGGTTAGTTTGGTAGGATTCAGCAGATATCCAGGTCCAATGTGAATCACCGGAAAACTGGCCGTTGATGCCTCTTGTACCAAGACAAGGGCTTGAAGCGACCCATTCTCCATAAGCGTTCGGCTCAAATACCCAAAGATCAAGGTCAACACCAGTGCTCCATGTTAACTCAGCCCCCCAGCCACCAGGTGCACGGTTGATGCACGGAATCCCTGCGTATGCATGATTAATGACCCACGACCAGCCTGTCACATTATTAAAAGCGATGCTGTTGTAGTACCCGAAAGTATCGATAGTCCAGTCATTCAGAGTTGGCATAAATATATTTAATCCTGAAACGCCATCGACATAGACGTCTTCTCCCTGACTGATCCCACGTGACCCGAATGACCACTCTGGCTGCTCTAGTGGGGAAACAAATACACGATTGTAAATTACAGCTTCGTTAAGTGTACTTCTCACATCTGCCAGGTTATTTTTTAACTGGACATCCTGTAAATTATATGACAAAACATTCGTTAAATTCCCCAAGTCAACATCCTGGAAAAACCTGATTGGTTCATATACCATGCCATTCAAGCCTTCGGACGTTACGATGGCAGGATCGGATAAAAGAGGAGTTATCTTGTTAACACAACCTGCTACAGATTCAATTTTATCAGTTCTGATTAGTGATTTTGTGACTGTGTACTCGCCGATCGTTGCCCAACCGTTAATATAAGTATCCACAAATTTTCTCCCAGCCTGGTTAGCATTCGCGCCTGGGTTTGAAGTTAAGTAGGAAGCCATTGCTGTATAGCAACCATCAGGACCTCCCATCATTACTTTTTGCGATGCGCAAATATAATCGGCAGTATTCCGTAACTGGAAAATAACTTCAATACTTGCCATGTTACATGACATGAAATCGAGTAAATCCAGGTGGACTCCCGAATTTTTAATCGCAGATTCAACTTCGTGGATATACATCGCATCGCCGTCGCCTTCCCAATCATCAGAGACTACTGCTGTAACCATACGACCCGGCAACCAGCTGTTGCCATGACCATAAATAACCAGAGCATAACGCTTGGCAGGGAACCTGTTGACCGACCACTTGATAAATGTCGTGAGGTTTGCAGGACTTGCAGAATTAAATCCGTCGAGGTCATATAATACGGCTGAAGGATCGCTAAGATGACTTTGAACGCCTTCCTCCGGATGCTTGCCGATGTGCATCATTGGGGCTACAAGATTACCTTCACCGTCCGTCAAAGCAACCGGGAAGTTCATAAAGTCCGATTCGATAACTTCCCATACATCCGCCATAGCAGTGAAATGGACCTTATCTGTCGATCCAATTTGCTCAAGTTCGTCAATATCAGCCAGTACAATCGGAGCAAGATTATTATCCCCTCCCATGTAGAACATGACTGTCCATTCAGATTTTTTATCATCTGGGGGTGGTGGCGGTGGCGGTGGGAGTAGTGGATCTCCATTACCTCCACCTCCTCCGCAGCCGATGTTGAACAGAAGAGTGCCTGCAAGCAGTAGAAAAATTATGTTTCGCATGATTATCTCCCAGTAACTGTTATACAGAATTAAATGTAGTATATATCATATTCCCCCGAAACATACAAGAAACCGGCTTAGTGAGCCGGTTTTATAAATTTCCTTTTAGTTGAGGATACTGATCTTACGGTGTTTCGAAGTCGGCGTGTCTGATTGCGCAGTCCCAGTCGCCGGCGTCATCCCAGGAATATGCGAAGAGGACGTCATAAGTGTACTCCCATGTGTCATCGATACACATAACATCCGGGTCCTGAACGATGACGCCTGTCGCAGAAACATCCTGCTCAGGCAGGAAAGCCAGAAGATCAAGCGGTGAGAGAGCCGAGCCAACAGCATCGCCGGTCTCCCATGCCACAGTGGCGACATCCTCGGTAGTACCGGATGGGAGCAGAACTTCCGCCGATGAAATGTGGATGTCATCAAATTCGGTTACTGATGTTGTGACGACAGCCGGATCGCTCCATGGACCGTCCACGGTCTCCCGCATTGATGCAAGAATTTCATACTCACTTGTGGATGAATTCAGTGCAGTCCAGATTGCGAAAAGTTTTTCGGATGAATCAGTGCAGAGAGCGGGATTTGTGACATCGGAATATCCGGTTCCATCCCAGACAATCTCGCTTGTATCCCAGGTGTCATTTGTCGGCGCGTCGGTGGTTTCGGCGAGACGGATCTCACCGGTTGATGTTGAATAAATAAGCGCGATACCCTGTCCCTGCCTGACCCATGAGCGTGAATGGCTCACGAAACCGTCATCGGTCAGTAATGTAGTCGATCCCATCTGACCGGCCCCGCCATTACCGGTCAAACCAATCTGATTGCTTTTCCGCAGATATATGCTGGTTGCCGTATTGTTATCACCAAAGGAAAAGATATAGCCGGCGCTGTCGGTTGCAATTTCAATATACTTTCCAGCGCCGTAGTTGTTACTTATCCCATCGAAAGTGTAAAAACCGGGACCGCCAAACATGCGATCGACATCGGAAATATAACATGAATTGGAAGTTCTGGCTATTGCCGCCCAACTGTGCCCGGCATGACTTGGAGCTATTTTTGCAGAATCTGCGCGATACATGCCGGTTCCACCGGACGTTCCGAAAAAGTTACTGCAACCATACCAGGTACTTCCCGTAGAGGAGCGGATCTGCGTATCGCAGGAGTGGTTCATACTGGAATAATTAACCCCGAGGTTATAAAAATATACGTGAACCATCCCATCTATATCCTGGGATATGGCGGGAGAGAATTCAATTCCTGTATTGTCGTATGGTGGCATTGTCCCTGACCAGCTATTGCTTGTTTCATCGATCTGTATCTCGTCCTCGAAGTCGAGCCACACCGGAAGGGCGATTGTGAAGTCGCCGTCGGATGTATCCGAGTCGGTACCGAGCACATCGCTGATCCTGATTCTCGCGGTTGTTGTATCTTCAACGGGAATCGGTTTCCAGATGAAGCTGCCATCATTTTCGGTTGAGTCGATTATTGTGCTGATGTCGGAAACGAAATTGTCGGTCGACCACTCGATCTTCACATCCGCCACTCCGCCCGATCCCGGGTCCCAGGTGATCTCGTGACTCATTGCCATCCATAAAGTTTCTCCACCGTTGGGACTTAATACAATAATTAACGGGTTCTCGTTATTGACAGGGACGTTATAGAGGAAATACGAAGCCAGTCTGTCATCGTTCGCGATAATCCCGTTGCCCGGGTCGAATGTGTCCGGCTGGAAACTCTCAACAGTAATTAACAGCGGAACATAAACGCTCGATTGCGGTGTGCATTCGGCGATTTCGATCTGAAAGACCGATGATATTGCCGACGTTCCGGGTGCGGCTGTTGCGGCAAGCGTCGCCCCGTCGAATGTGACATAACCGCCGGGAACGACATTGGAATCGCCTTCCACAACGATCTGATAAATCTCATCGGCAACATCAACGCCAGCCTGGAGCGATCTCCAGTCATAGATTTCAAGGCCAAGGCTGATATCTCCACCACTGACGCTTTCCGTGTAATATAAATCTGAGTTGTCGGTGATATTCAGGAAAATCGCCTCATCGGCGTTTGCAGTGATGGGGAAATCGCCGGGCACATCGACAATGCCGGGATCGCCTGAAAGAGCCTTATCCGGATTAACCCAGCTTGCAATTATCGCATACTGGAAGACCAGATACGGATTACCGCCAATCATTGGGAACCTGATATCATATTCCCGCTCGTTGAAACTTCCGGGTTTGAACGTTCCGCGAGCGTCTGTGTTGGTGGGGTTGGAGAGGAACGTCCCGACATCCTCATCCTTGTCCAAACCGTCCGTGAAATATTTATAGGCGTTGATTGTCGATGTAAACAGGTCGATATTCTGCATTCCGAGAGCGCCGGGAGTAAAATCGAAAATCTTGCCCGTGTCGGGGAATTCAGTTGGATTCATCCAGCGGGTGTATCCATCGGCGTTCAGGAGAATCGCATCATCGACGCCGTTCGTGTAGACGACATCGGAATCGTATTGCCCGTACATCGATCCCGGGCCAATGAAAACGCCGTATACATCGAATCCGGTGAATTGATCGAATCCGGGGAACGGGTGAAGCAGGCCCATCTCCAGACTCAGAAGCCCCTGGGTTTTCAATTCGGTTTTATCGGTTAAAGTGATGGAAAGGTTCAGCGGATCGCCGTCCGGCGGCTGAAGGAATTTGACAACATCGACAGTGAACTGGACACCACGAAGGGGAGTGATGTTAACGTCCCATGTGGATGTGTCGATGCCGACTTCCCATACTCCCCATAAAGCCCTGTTGGAAATTTCACTACTCTGTGAATTATGCCCGGATGTAAGCCCCGGTCCATCAATACCGGGAAGGATCGGCGACGTAGATGCGCCGGAGCAGGCAACTGCCAGCATACCCGTTACAAGCAGCACAAGTATAAATTGATCGCGAATCATAATAGACCTCCATGGATAGGTGCAAATGATACGGAAAATCCTAATGTTTCTTATGCTTTATACCGAGATACTGTCTCAGGTTTTACACCCAATTCTTCCACACTTATTGACACGGGATTGACTTCTACCGTATATACCGATAGTGGTTTGACATTGGGGACAACATATTATTATATTGTTCAAGCATTTAATTGTGCAGGTTTGCAAACAAATAACACGGATGAAAATTTTGCACAAGTTACATATCCGGCAGTTGCACCCACATTACAAAATGCTATTTCAGGTGATAGTCAAGTTACACTCTCTTGGAGTTCAATTTCCGGATCAGACGAATATAGAGTGTTCTATGCTACAATTTCAGGAGGACCATACACCCTGATTATTTCCACACCCGGAACCTCCTTTATAC
>CBDUUJ010000051.1:0-11387 GCA_965370205.1 uncultured bacterium | reverse complement strand
CCGATCATGGCAAGGCATGGCAGATATGTCACTCCCGATATCCCTGCTGAATTTTTCTTTATCGCTGCGCTCTTCTTCATGGATCGGCTCTACATCTCACTTTTAAATCGTTGCAACGGG
This sequence comes from uncultured bacterium, assembly GCA_965370205.1. Classification (GTDB taxonomy): domain Bacteria; phylum JAJVIF01; class JAJVIF01; order JAPKYR01; family JAPKYR01; genus CBDUUJ01. Next base: position 11,267 of record CBDUUJ010000051.1, on the reverse strand, counting down.
GACACCGACAATGGCTCACAACCGGCAAACCCGGCGTGGCTCGCGATCCTCTCCGCTGTGATGATCGGTCTGGGAGTCGGCACAAAATATCCGGCGGCTGTTCTTCTGCTGCCATTGATAGCGGTCGTTCTGTTTACACCGTCCGAATTCAAACCCCTTAACCGTATCTGGCTTGCCGTCAGGGCTGGTTTCACTGTCCTGATAACCTTCCTTCTGACAACTCCCTTCGCGATCCTGGACTGGGAGAAATTTATCCACGACATACGGACCATCGGATGGCACGTGCAGACCGGGCACATCGGTATGGAGGCCCAGGGCGGAATCTGGCTGACCTCTTTCAGGCAGCTAATCATCGATTCGGGATGGATCTGGACATTCATCGGTATTTTCGGTCTGATCTTTTTCCTGAAAGAATTTCGACGTTCCTGGCCGATGGGAGTCGCGTTTCTGGTTGTTCTCCTTGGTCTGGCACCGCTCGATGTCTTCTCCGACCGCTACCTTGTCCCGCTTATCCCGTTCCTTGTTCTGGGTATCGGATGGCTGTACGAATTTCTTCTGTCAATTATCCCGAAGCTTCAATGGGTCGGCGGGAACGAGATCAGACATAGATTCCTTACAGCGGCAATTACTGTTCTTGTCCTGGCGACAGGCATTCACGGGACGCTTGTCCTTGTCCGCGATGCGCATCGCCTCACTCTTCCCGATACACGCGAATTCGCACTGGAATGGGTCAATGAGAACATCCCCCCGCAAAGCCTTATTGTTGAGGAGCAGGGCGGACCCGATCTTCCCTCCGTCAATCCCAATGACCCCGAAGGAGAGGATTTCGTGCGCCTCCTGCCGGAAAATTGGTACTACGTCATGGAAATCACCCCGCTGTTTTCACGGGGAGTCGAGCACCAGGATCCATTGGATATCCTTATGGCCACACTCCCCGACTGGGTAATCACATCAAGCCACGTGCGCAACAGGTACATGCGTGAGGGAGCCGAGAAGGAATTCCCGGATATCGTCGCTGCTTTCCGTGAGTATTACCGTCTGATAGATAACTATCTGGTTATAGAAGCGCAGTTTAGATCTACTAATTTGACCATGGGACCTGAAATCGTAATATACAGCGTGCCCGAGGGATTCTGGGAGCGTGTGGTTATCGGTGAGGCAAGCGTGGAGGAGATTCTGAGCCAGGAAACCGACTAGTCTTTTTTTTGCTTCTTCGCGTTTCGGTGTAGAGGACATTAACGAAATAGATATCCCACAGTGTCGCCCACAAATGGAGCGTCAGCGGAATTTGTGGGTGCCTGAACTTATGGTGACTCTTATTCCTTTTAAGTGGGGACAGGCACCCGTTTTTGGTTCATCTCCTAATAGCGGGGAGTGGACTTCATTTTATCATTGCGTTAGTCACAGTAATGTTCGCAATTGCACGGATTTCGTAGAACAGCACGGCAGTGCGTTTTCATATAGTAATAAGCATCAGGGACGCACTGCCGTGCTGTTCTACGAGTTGTTTTTCCTGCTGCAGGTTCTCCCCGGTCTTGGGATAAGAATTAAAATTTAGCGCCTGTCCCCGGTGTTTGGAAACGGAATCATAGCAATCAGAATCAATACCAGTGCAGCAACGAGTAAAATCCGGTCGATAAGTCCGCTCATGTAAAAATTCGACACCGGAAATTCCCCTCTCGATATGATTATCGATTGTGTATTTCCTGTAATTCTCTCACCCAGCCTGACAAGTCTTGACTGGAACAGGGACTGATCGACAGGATAGCTGTGAAGATGAATAAATGTCGTCCGGGTTAAATTCGAGGGAGCGATGTGATATTCCTCGATATGCGGCTCTGTCGGGGTTGCATCCTGATTCCAAATAACCTCCAATCCTTCAGCATAATATTCCTGGATTTCACAGGCGCCCAGCATTTCTCCCGATTCCCCCAGCGCGACAGCATTGAATGTCGGGTCCTGAATCACCCATTTATCACCGTTCCAGATCTCGACCGATGTGTGAGCTTTATGAAAATCACCGGGCGTGGCGAAAAAAGCGACCCGTCGAGTCGGTATATCGAACGATGTCAGCGCGGCAAGATAGAGAACTGAAAGAGGAGCGCAATTCGCTCCGACACCTCTCTCAATCGAATCGAGAATCTCACACGGATCACGGACTTTCATCAGCTCCGGTCCTGACGGTGAGATCGTGCGTACCCAGTCCCTGAGAATCCTCGCGACCTCCATATCCGGCAAATCCCGGATATCTCCGACCGATTCCTCAGCCCGGGCACGGATTTCCGTGAGAGTCGCAGGATCGAACTCAACCCAGTCCCGACCGTCATTTCCTTTTACAAAATCGGGAGCAAGATGATAAAATACCGCCGGAGCGATCCCGCTGGGATTAAAATCCTTTACGCTCATAAGTACCTGCAGTTCGACAAAAAGCAGGATAATCGTCAGGTAAAAACATGACTTCTTCACGATTATCATACTTTTCCGGGCGGGCTGAGCCATTGATCCGGTATCTTACCATGTAATATCATGAAGGAGCCGCGCTTCTCCATGTAATAAACAATTATCGAAAGACTTTATTAATAACCTTGAAAAATTTCAAAAATTTGATATCATGAGATTATGGCATATTACGGGTCCCAGGCCAACAAGCCTGCACCTGAGAGGACGGAGATTATGAAAGTTACACGATGGAAGAAAAAACAGGGTGAGCCCAACCTGGATGTTATCAGAAACCTGGTAGCTGACGAGGGCCTGCGATGCTACACATGGAGCGACGCTCCGGGTAAATATTACCCTGAGCATACCCACAATGAAGATGAGATGAGAGGGATCGTCCAGGGTAGTCTGGTCGTGGGTATCGACGGTAAGGAGATCAAGCTGAAAGCCGGCGACCGGATAGAACTTCCGGCCGGCACACCTCACTGGGCACAGGTAAGCGAGGACGGTCCGATTATTTACCTCTGCGCCACGAAGAACTGATTACAGCGCTGGTTTTGTTCTTTATATACCGATGCAACCCGCCGGAACGCGGGTTTTTTCCATATAATTTTTTTTACTCGGGATTCGGGGGATAGAACGCGCGGATTTTCCCGGTACGGTTGTTGTTTTCATCATCCCTGTCATCATCGGTTCTGATGAAATTTCCCACCCGTTTTTTAACCCTCTCATAAAGCTCGACGGCGAACGGTTCGACAATTGCAGCAACTTTCGGTGTCATCTCCTCCGACAGGGTAATGACATCCTCGACCTCAACAGCAAGAATCTCGACCGTTTCCGGCATCGGAATTCCCAGTTTTTCCGCAAGCTCGAAAGCCACATTGATGCTGATCTCATGCACTGCGATAAGTCGCGCATTTCCCGTGAGATCTGATAGGTCAATCTGTTGAATTCGACCGGGCTGAGGGTTTTCAACCTCGATCGCATCGATGATTATCGCGTGATTAAATCCCTGGAGCAGGTCAATAAGCTCAAACCCGGCACGTGTGCTTGCCAGCACCTCGACGCCGGGAATCGGATCGGCTTTAAGCAGTTTCTCCAGTTCATCGATAACCCTGAGCCCAACCGCGTCATCGGTCAGCACAGGATTGCCAAGCCCGAGTATGACTATGCGTTCATTCATGTGTCGTCAGCTACCGACACGGTAAAAAATCAATCTGATTGGTCAGGATGTTGCCGGAGCTGGTTGCGTGACCTCGCTCGTTCTTTCATGTCTTTTGACTGCGGTGAAAAAAACAGCAAGTGGACGATACAGCAGATGTGCCCATTTACCGAAAGGCACCTCAATCACAAGCATGGGAACCGCGACCATCAGGTGAATCGTATACATCACGTATGTCGCCATCGCCATATCGACCAGCCGGAACAGGTGCATCAGAATTCCGGTCAGCGCCGTGAAGAAAAGCAGGATAGGGAACAGCCAGTCGGACAGGTGGCTGTGCTTGTGAATCTGTTCCTTTTTGCCAAGCCGGTCCGAGAGCATCCAGATAGTCACGGCGAGCAGCACGAGAGTAGCGTAATAACCAAACAGGCTGGTCCAGTGGAAATCAGTATTGTCTATCTGGAACCACGGCAGGAAGACAACCACAAGCAGGAACATCGTACCGTAACCAGTGACAAGGAAAATATGACGTACCCATTGTACGGATACATTTTTCTCGCATCCGCTCCAGCGCACCTGCGTAAGCAGGTGAATCACAAATTCCTTGATTTCGATAATATACGCGCTCAACGGCACCCTGGATTTTCTCATTGCGAAATACATCATTCGGGCTGCGTTGGTCAGCAGGAAGAAGCTGAGCACCACAGCCATTATTATGTCGCCCCAGTGTACAATGTGACTGGGAGCGAAGTGCTCGAGCATAACGGTGCTTCGAGCCTCGGGATGCTCGGCGAGCAGCCTGAATCCGAATCCTCCGGGCATGATGAACAGAAGCAGCACACCAATCGCCGCCAGTGCAAGCATTCCGATCTCCCAGGCCTCGGATTTGTACATCAGCCTGGCCAGACCCGTCCAGTCATACTTCGATGTAAGCCAGCGGCGTGCGGCCATCATCAGCTCGCCCGGCTCGGCTTCCCTCGGACATGTGTCGCTGCATTCGCCGCAGTAGTAGCACATCCACGGTTCGAGCGATTCAACCATCTTGTCCTGCATCCCAAGCTGCATGTATCGGATGAACTGACGCGGGAACACATTCTGATCATCCGTCAGCGCGCACACAGCGGTGCAGTTGCCGCAGTTGAAGCATTTGGTGACCGTGTCACCACCGTATTTTTCAAGCTCCCTCGCTAATTCCGGGTCGACTCTGTAACTCATTAAGATTTCTCCTTCAGGGCGTACTGGTAATAATCGCCGTCAAGCGCAACTTCAACCAGGTCTCCGTAGCGTTTCATCGCCATAACATGCCACACGATTACCGCAGATTCAAGTCCTGTTTCCCCGGTAATTTGCGGAATTGTCCTGGCGCCGCCCTTCAGGGCGCCGGTGATTTTCTTCTTCGTCTGGTTCTGATCCTTGAAATATTTCTTCAGTTCCGCCGACATGCCGCCGTGACGGTCGCGAAGGATCTGGATCGGTTTCTTTTCCTTTTCAGCCATAATAAGCCTCGTGCCTGATTTCTCCCCGTCAGCTTCCAGCAACCGCTGCAGGGGTTTTTGATGCTTCCAGATATATGGCGGCTTCCATAGCCGCTGCTCCCGCCTCTACGATAGCGTCCGGGATATCCTTGGGTCCGGCAGCCACACCGGCGATGAAAATCCCCTCCCCGGTGCTTACAGTCGGATGAATTTTGCTGTGCGGTATCCTAAAAAATCCGTCGGTGTCCTCTTCCACAGGCAGGATGCCGTCCGGATGCCATCCGGGCACGATACCCTGGGAGAGTATCACCAGGTCGTGTTTAATTTCCGCGACTCTGCCGCCCTCGTCCAGAAGTTCAACGCGGACAATCGGATTCTTGTCCTCATCCTCGACTATTTTCGCAACTTTCGCTTTGACAATATTTATCCCATCCGCCATCGCACGCCTGTAGAACTGCTCGAATCCCTTCCCGAAAGCGCGGATGTCCATGTGATAGATAGTGATATCGACATCGCCGTACGCCTTCGTGAGAATCGCCTGCTTGAGTGCATACATGCAGCAAACTCTGGAGCAGTAGGTAATTCCCAGCGAAAGATCGCGGCTCCCGGCGCACTGAACATAGGCGATGGACCGAGGCTTTTTGCCGTCGGATGGCCGCAGGATATGCCCGTAAGGTCCGTCGGAAGATTGCACTCGCTCCATCGCAAGCGGATTCATCACATTGACAAGTTCGCCGCCGCCGTATTCAGCCTTGGCGTCCATCGGTGTGATATTCAATCCGCTTGCCACCACCACCGCACCGACCTCTATACTCACATGCTCATCTTCCTGTAAATAATCGATACAATTGGTCGGGCAGACTTTCTCGCACTTGCCGCAGAAAGTGCAATACTCCAGATCGAGCACCGCGACCTGCGGGATCGCGTTGGCATGGGGAATATAAATCGCTCGCCTTGCGCCTATACCGTAGTCGAACTCATGAGGAACATCGACCGGGCATACATACTCGCACTGGCTGCAGCCTATGCAATCATCGGCCACAACATAACGTGGTTTCAACAGCAGTTGCACCGTGAAACCGGCACCCGCGCGGGTCACTTTTTCAACCTCGGTGTATGTCTGCACCGTGATATTTCTGTGGTGAGCGGTCTCGGCCATACGCGGCGTGCAGATGCAGCTCGAACAGTCGAGTGTGGGAAACACTTTGTTAAGCCCGACCATGATCCCGCCGATTGAAGGGTCACGCTCCACAAGGAGAACCTTGTAGCCCTGCTCGCCAAGATCGAGCGAGGCCTGCATACCGGCGATTCCTCCACCGATGACCAGAGCATCATATTTTTTTTCTAACTCGCCCATATTTTCAACCTCTTTTTTCTTCCAGTTACCTTTTAAGCTCTCTGAGTACATTGCCATCCAAGTCGCGGATGCGGACAATCAGCGGCATCTCGCCGGGAAGGCTGTGAGTCGCGCAGCCGAAGCACGGGTCGTATGCCCTGAATGCCATCTCAACCATATTGAGAATGCCCTCGGTTACTTCCACTCCCTTGTGGATAAGACCCTGTGCCGCCTTCTTAATGGACATGCAGATCGGCGCATTGTTGTTCGTCGTTCCGACAATCAGATTGGCTTTCAGGATTATTCCTTTTTCATCTGTCACATAATGATGCGTCAGCGTGCCGCGCGGCGCTTCAAGAATTCCGATTCCCTCAGTCGGAACGTTTGTGCAGACGGCACGGAAGTTTTCAGGATGCGTGATTTCAGGATGACGGATCAGTTCAAGCGACCGTTCAGCGGCGTTTATCATCTCCACAATACGCGCCCAGTGAATTGCCAGCGTATGATGCACGGGTTTCCTGCCGCTTTTATCGCCTGTCAAAGTTTCGAAATATTCCTCGTAGGCTTCCTGAGCGATTGGCGAGTTCATCCCGTCGCCCGCGTTAAGCCTCGACTGCGGCGTGGCTCGAAAAACGCCGGAATCCATGCCATCGACGAAACCCTTCCAGCCGACATTTTTCAGGTACGGGAATTTCAGATAGCTCCACTCCTCAACCCGTTCTGCAACATGGTTCATGTAGTCTTTCGGCTTATATTTACAATATTCATTTCCCTCAGGATCGACAACCCGGACCATGCCGTCGTAGTAATTAACCTGATTTTTATCATCGACCACTCCCATCGAGTAGGTCTCGTGATAGTAGGGACCGTTGAGGATAAGATCCAGGTAGGTCTCGTTGGCAAGCACTACGTCATGCAGAAGCTGAAGGGTGAACTTGCTGAATTCGACAAAGTAAAGGCATATTTCCTCGAGACGTTTTTGTTCCTCGGTATTAATTCCCTTCGCCATTCCACCGGGAATGCAGTTGACAGGGTTAACAGGCTTGCCGCCGAAAATCGCAGCAGCCTCATGACCCCAAGCGCGACACTGGATAACCTTGCCGCCGATCTCCAGCCCGACCTTTCCGATCACGCCGATGAGATTACGCATTGCCGGGTCGCTGTCGGGCCCCATCACGAAATCCGGGGCTCCGAGCGCGTAGAAATGCGTCGTGTGATCGGTGACATAGAACATGTTGTATTGAAGCTCGCGCAGAAGTTTCGCGGTTAACGGAAGCTCGACACCGTACAGATCGTCACATGCTTTGGCTGAGCATACGAGATGAGCTTCAGGGCATACACCGCAGATTCTGGAAGTGATGCGCGGCATCTCCTCCGCCGGACGGCCCTCGCAGAATTTTTCAAATCCCCGTAACTCAGGCACCTGGAAATAGCAGTCCGCGACGTTTCCCTCTTCATCGAGGAAAATGTCGATCTTGCCGTGACCCTCCAGGCGGGTTACCGGATCGATGCTGATCCGCCTGTATCCCGGGTTGGTTTTTGCGTGTGGACTAGTCATTATATTTGCTCCAAACCCCTTACTTGTGACCCTTCATATGGCTCGATGACATGCTGAACCGGTAGAATGTTCCCACCGGGTCAACGATTTGATCGATCAGTTTCTTTGCGGTCTCCTCGTCGGTGGCATCCAGAATTGATGCAATGGCGCTGACCATTGCGGTGCCCTGGTCCTCGACCGTTCCCGACGGACCATAGCAGCCTCGGCACGGAAGACCGCCCTTGATACACAGCGCGCCGCATCCGCTTCGCGTGGCCGGTCCCATGCAGATGAATCCCTGTTCCAGAAGACACCAGTCCGGTTCGGGACGGGCCTCATGCGGACGCTTGAATTCCTTAATCTTCACAAGCCGTTTTTCCAACGGACATTCATCGCAGACCGATTTATCAAAACAGGCGACTTTCACCGCTTTGTTCTGCAGGGGTACCGCTCCGCCCGTAACCGCCTGGATTGCTTCCCATACGCGGTCGGCCTGCGGCGGACATCCGGGAATTTCGTAGTCAACCTCAACAATGTCCTTCAATCGCAGCACCTGAGGATAGAACTTCGGAATTTCAAGCTCGCCCTGTTCACACTGGGAAATCGGTTGCGGTTCCACTCCATTGGGATTATCAATCGATGGGTTGTTGTGATACGCGGCGTCGTAGATACCCTCGACAGTTTTCAGATTCGCAAGCGCCGGGATACCGCCATCGATAGCGCACTCACCATAGGCGATCAGCGATTTGCTTTTCTTTCTGAGAAGTCGCGCGACCTCCTCCTGCTCGCTGTTTCGGATCGCGCCGTTATAGAAACACACATCGATGTAGCCATCCGGATAGTCGGCGACATGCTGGTATTTGAAATCCGCAGCGCATGGCCAGAAAACAATTTCGGCGATCTGGATTAATTCCAGAATGCGCGGTCCGATTTCCAGAAGCGAGATATCGCAGCCGCCGCAACTGGCGGCCCAGTACATTCCGACTTTTAATTTATCAGCAACAGCGGGTTGTCCATTTCCATTATCGGTCATAGTCACTCACCCCAGGGCTTAAGATCCATACCGTGACCAACGCCCCGTTCTTTCATAATCTGCGGCCAGTTAAGCGGACCAAGCCCGCGCACGGTTTCCGTCACTTCGGTGACAACAGTCTTGAATTTCTCGCCCTCGGCGGCACTGATCCATTCATAGCGGAAACGTCCGGGTTCGATTCCAAGGTCCTCCAGGATTCGACGAATAAGCGGCATGCGCGCCATGGTCTTGTGATTTCCGGTCATGTAATGGCAGTCGCCGATATGGCATCCGGCCACAAGAACGCCGTCGGCGCCGTTGGAAAACGCCGTCGTGATCAGTTCAGGGTCGATCCGTCCGCTGCACATCACCTTGATGATATCCACGTTGGCGGGATATTTCATTCGCGCCGTGCCGGCACTGTCCGCTCCGGTGTAACTGCACCAGTAGCACAGGAATCCGATGATCCTCGGCTCCCAGTTCTCCGGCACAACTGTTTCCACTTTTGTTAAAACCTCTTCGCTCATTCGAATCCTCCATTACCGGGAAGTCACTTGCTCCCTCTCAGTCTCCAGCACTCCCAGCAACGCCAGTACTTCGGATACCACCTCGGCGTCGTTGAAACCGAACTGCTGGATAGCGTTACTCGGACATGCCGCCGCGCATGTTCCACAGCCTGTGCACAATCCCTCGTTGATCACCGCGATTCCCTTCTCCTCGTCCCGGCTGAGCGCGTCATACGGGCAGAGGGTCAGGCAGGTCTGGCATCCGGTGCACAGGTCCTCATCAACTTTTGCGATAAATGGATCAAGCTCGATAAAGCCCTGCGCCACAAGCGCAGCCGCCTTGGATGCCGCCGCCGCCGCTCCCGCCGTGGCCTCGGTTATGTCCATCGGACCCTGCGCCGATCCCGCAAGGAACAGCCCGAACGCTGCGAGTTCCACCGGACGCAGTTTCGGATGCGCCTCCAGAAGGAACCGATCCGGACCGCGCGAGCACCGGTAAAGGTCGATTAATGTGGACATGTCACGGGCGATAAATCCCGTTCCAAGAACTACCAGATCGACAGGAACCTCTACTTCCTCGCCAACTGTCAGCCTGTCATTCATCCGGATCGCAAGGGGAAATTCACCCTTGGGATCACGCTCAACCACAGGCGGCTTCTTCGGATCAAAGCGGAAGAAGAGCACGCCAAGTTCGCCTGCTCTTGTGTAATATTCTTCATGTCCGCGGCTGTATGTTCTGATGTCCTCGTGGAAGTCATAGACATTTACATCCGGGAAGCGTTCCCTGACCTCCACCGCTGAATGCATGATCGCGGTGCAGCAGTATCGGCTGCAGTAATCGTTTATTTTTCCATCCGGCTGAGGCTCGTGAACATCCTCCCACTGGCGGCTTCCCACGCAGTGAATGAACGCGACATTCTTTACAGGCTTGCCGTTGACCTCAAGTTTTCCGCCGGTCGGACCGTCCGGATTCAGCATCTTCTGGAATTCCAGCAGATCAGTAACGTGCGGGGATTTCCCGAAGTAGTATTCACCCTCTCGCGGCTCGTAAACATCGAGACCGACAGCGATTACAATAACACCCGATGTGATCTCGATTTCCTCTTCGCCCTCAGGTTTCTTCACAATGATGGTTGTATGGAAATCGCCGATTGATCCGCTTGATTTCCTGAGTTCTGCGTTTGTGTAAACTGTAATTTTCGGGTTTGAATTAACTTCCTCGATCAGTGGATTGATAAGGTCGGCTGCGCGCTCGTTGGTCGGAAAAACAGTGTCCAGCTCAAGCATCCGACCTCCGAGAACATCGGATTGTTCCATCAATATTACTTCGATGCCGCGCTTTGCGAGATCGAGCGAGCATTTCAGTCCTGCCACGCCACCGCCGATCACAAGCGCGGACCCATGGATCGGGATATTCCGTTTCTCAAGTTCCACCAGGTGACGAATACGCCCGACCGATGCGCGGATCAAACGTCCGGCTTTCTGAGTCGCGGCTTCCTTGTCCTCGATCACCCATGAGACATGCTCTCGGATATTCACATGCTCGAAAAGGTACGGGTTGAGTCCGGCTCGCGCCACCGCACGTCGGAACGTAAGCTCGTGCAATGTCGGCGAGCAGGCCGCCACGATCACACGATTGAGGTTATGTTCCTTAATTGCCTCTTCGATTCGAGCCTGTCCGGGGTCCGAACACATGAACATCTGGGTTTCAGAGAGAACCACATCGGGAAGTTCCAGAATCTCATCTGCCACACGCTTGACATCCACAACGTCGGAGATGTTCCCCCCACAGTGGCAGATGAA
>CBDUUJ010000050.1:0-11403 GCA_965370205.1 uncultured bacterium | reverse complement strand
GTGTCCTTTCTATCGTCAATCATCCGGAAAAAGACACCCACAAACCCGCAGATTATTAAAAAAACGGTCGAGACAGGATCAAGTTTGTGGGCGGCATATTTTTATACTTACTATAAATTGAGAAATATTGTGCCTTTTTCAACAGTCCCAGAGATGCCGGCGTTATGTGGGGAAATGCCCAATTGCGTATTATATGGTCGGGAAAGCCGCATATTGATTGTTATCCATTTATAAGCTATTATTTACGTGTGCTCCGATCCCGTATATGTCATCAATTGTAGCGGGAGATAATAAACACGGTTCACGATGAATGGAGTTTGCCATGATGCGATATGCTTACTTATCGGTTTACACTGCGATTTTTGTTTTCATAATCATTTCAGCGGGTTGTTCGGCGGAAGGCGGCGGTCCTGTTATTCCCGGGACAGAATCCAGCCTGTCGGTATCGGTTGATACTTCGACGGATGGATCAGGACGCATCCTGTGGGGGCTGTACGATATCGATATCGATCCGGTCGAACTCAATGCGGAAGTCAGGCCTCTGAGACAGGCTGAGTTCACATGCAATATCACAAAATTCCTCCAGCCGCCATTGAGTCCGATCCAACTGCTGAGTATCTCCATCGATCCATTCGCGAGCGACCCGCCCACCGGGCTGATTGTCTGCGATATCACCGTGCGGCATCCTTTCCCCGGTGCCGGAAAATTACGCGGATTCGATATCAGGGGTGTCTGCATGGGCGACGGTACCCCGGGTCTCGATTACGATCCCGGTGCGAAATACCCGGTCGAAGGCGACACGATTCTCCTGAATGCGGATGGTTATACCCGCTGGTTTAATATTTACGAATTCGGTCCGCCGGAGACAATTTTCGCCTACACAAAGGGCGCATTCGCCCCCGGTTCATATCTCCCGACCGCCAGGTTGAACGGTTACAGGGTCTTTGCCGATGAGCTTGAAGCTGATGATGAATTGATTCTCGATCCGGCAGATCGCGGGACATTCTCAATCGAACCCGGCGTGAATACCCGCCGCTATGAAATCCAGTTCCCGATGATCGGCGGATCGCCACAGTTCCACTACGCTTATGCGATCGACGCGAACTGGGCAAAGCCCGATCCGGACGGAGCGCCCGATTATCCGGTCGACAGTTTCCCGCCGGAGGCCAACTGCGCGGAAGCGTACATGATGACCGTATCCGATGCCGGAAGCACCGCGTATTACGTAGATGAAGAACATAAGGGCGGTTCATTGCTTCTCGATATCGAAGTTTTCGACTGGCAGTCGGTGTATAACAATGACGGGACTCCCGGCGAAGTCGCGGGACTCTGGCTTGAAGGTGAAGTGGTGGATTCCCCGGTCGATGTTCTTGCAGGCGCGACAGCTCTTCCCGGCGGCGAGACATCAAGTGTGTTCCAGATTGAGATAAGTGACCTGACTCTCACTCACTCGGGACCGAATGAAATCTGGATTATTGCAGAGAATGCCGATCCGAATACCTATGAGCCGCAGATCGACGGGGATACATCAATGTGGGCATGGTCGGATGCGCCTCTTGCGGCTTACCTGAGAACAACTGTCGATATTTCAAACATTCAGCCGCAGTTCGCACCGGAAGTTCTGGCGATCGATCCGGTCAAGGGTAAAATTGACGAGACAGTAAATGCATCTGTAACGGGTCAGTATTTCGAGGACGGCTGCCAGGTCGAGTTGAGGGAGTCCGGCGGTGCATTTGTTGTCGCTACGGATAATGAGAACTGGATAGACGAAACAGAGGTCACCTGCGATCTCGATCTCACCGGCGCTCCATATGGGCTTTACGATGTCGCTGTTATCAATCCGAGCACTCTTGAAGGCTCGCTGGTCGAGGGATTTGAGGTTTCGCTGGGGGATTTCATCTATGTGGATGATTCGAATGTGAGCGGCGATGAAGACGGCTCGATGGCTCATCCGTTCGACACGATCCAGGAGGGGCTTGCAGCCGCCGGGGCAGGTTACGAGGTGTGGGTCGATGATTCAGGGAGCCAGTACGACGGTCCTGTCACACTGGTATCGGGAGTGATTCTGAAATCGGTCAACTGGGATGGTTCCGACGGCGATGATGAGGCATCGATACTCTATAAAAGCTCCTCCGCTGCGGTTGTTGGAGCTGATAATTCGACTATCGATGGATTCGAGATAGATGCACAGTACTGCGGAATCGAGTGCGACGGGACATCGCCGCAAATCAGGGATTGCACTGTTGTAAATCTGGATTACTCATCCGCGCGGGGTATCTGGCTTCACGATGGCTCGCATGCCCGCCTTAATGGTGTCGGTGTGCATGATGTATCGAAATCGGATCACGATCCCTCGTATGGGATTTTCGTTCAGGACTGTAAGGAAATCGGCGGCGATAAAGTGATCATCGAGCATGCGGATATCCATTCATTCACAGGCGCTCAATGGGATTTTTCGTATGGCATCTATGTTACTAAATCAGCGGGTATTGAGATCGACGATTGCACGGTCAGTGATATCAGTTGTGGTTTGTATGGCTACTCATGCGGAATTCTTGTTGACGAATCGAACGACGCCACGATCACCGACTGCACTGTCTATGACATTGAAGGCCTGGATTACTCCGATCCACGGGGCATCATGATTACGGAATCAACCGGCGTTCAGATATATCACTGTGATATTCATGGTGTGACATGCGGCAGTTATTCCGTCTCGCACGGCATCCTGATAACCGTTTCGGACGGCACGTGTGTAAAAAACTCGATTATCCATGATATCTCCGGTGCACACTACGATACGGTATTCGGTGTTCAGGTTGTAAATTCGGATGATGTCAGTCTCATCAATAGTGTCATTTTCGATATCAAGAAAAATCACACTGGTCCATGCGGCGGATACGGCAAGGTGTACGGGTTGCATTTCTCCGAATGCGCCGACCTGGACGCGCGGAATCTGATTGTCCATCTCATCCAGGCGCCTTATCCATCGCAGCAGGCTTACGGTGTCGGGGGCGGCACAGATACATATGTTTTCGATTTCTGCGATGTTTTCGACTGCACGACCGCTCTCTATGAGAACGTTACTCCGGGACCCGACTGTATCAGCGCGAATCCGAAGTGGATTGATTTTGGAGTTGATTTCCACCTGGATACGGGTTCATCCTGCATAGATACAGGCGATCCGGCTATTAATGACACGGATGGTTCTCAAAGCGACATGGGCGCGTATGGCGGTCCGGGCGGCGAATGGTAAATGAAGATGTGAACGGTAATACCAAAAAGCAAAATGGTATCGCTAACAGGTAAAACCACCCGTAGAACAGTGCGGGGCTGTTGAAAAAAGCGCAATTTAACAAATTGAGTAAAGAAACAACAAAAATGGGTGGCACCTTCAAACATCATCCTGATGTTTGTGGGTGCGGGGTGAATCATGCTGAAAGTGGTATCGATACAGGGATTTAAAGCAGATGCACCCACAAGCATCATTCTCGGCTGACGCCTCGAATGATGCTTGAGGGTGCCACCCGGAAACGGTTTATCCAGTAATAAATGCACTTCTTCAACAGCCCCGCACGGCAGTGCGTCCCTGATGCTTATTACTATATGAAAACGCACTGCCGTGCGGGGCTGATGCTTATTACTATATGAAAACGCACTGCCGTGCGTTCCTGATGCTTATTGCTATATAAAAACGCACTGCCGTGCGTCCCTGATGCTTATTACTATATGAAAACGCACTGCCGTGCTGTTCTACGAAATCCGCGCAATTGCGAACATTACTGTGACTAATGCAATGATAAAATGAAGTCCACTCCCCGTTATTAGGAAATGAACCCTGATTTTATGGTGACTTACGGATACGGGGTTTGTTACTGACCGGGCGTTCGACCCATCTGTTGGTTACAAGACGGATTTTCCCTGCCGGGCTGTTGATTGAATGGGAATCGATTCGATCTTCAGAGTTTGCTGATAAGATCCAGGAACCGGGTTTGAACAGCTTTTCAAGAAAGGTCGGCTTTCTGCGACGTCCGGCTGTTTTTGATCTGGCTCGTCGATTGCTCGGGATATCCGATGGGAAAAGTATAGACATTACAATTATCACTCCACTCCAAACATACTTCATATCACTTTTTATTCCATTTATGTTTCAAACCCGCATTGAATGGGAGATACAGTGCTTTTTGCCCGTTTCCCAGCCATTTTTGGTCTGATTAACCTGTATTTGATCGGATTTAGATTTTTCTTAATATCTCTTAATCTGGACTAATAGTCCCTGTAGGGGCACTGTGTCCCATTTCAACGACTGAGTTGTTCGTGCCGATTTCATCCGCCTGTGTTACAATCCATCCGCTATGCAGAACGGTAATTCAAACGAAAAAATCCCCCGACATGTATTCCGCGAATACGATATTCGGGGTGTCGCGCTCGACGGCTACGGAAGCGATGTCGAGCTTACCCGGGAATTCACCGGGCTTCTGGGAAAAGCGTTCGGAACGATTCTGTGGAGACGTCGGAACCAGGGATCTCCCAGAGTGGTTATCGGTCACGATGCCCGTCTGAGCGGTGTCGCAATTTCTGAAGCATTATCGGAGGGATTCCGCTCGACCGGGGTTGAGGTTGTGAGGATTGGACAGGTCCCGACTCCCTGCACCTATTTCGCCGAGCAGGCTCTTGATGTTGACGGCGCGATCATGGTCACCGGGAGCCACAACCCGGTCGAGATAAACGGCTTCAAGATGCTGATCGGCAGCGCTGCATTGTATGGGGAACAGATCCGGGAAATCCGGACTGTAATGGAGCAGGGAGAATTTGCCACAGGCAGCGCAGGGGATATCGAGCTTGATTTTCTCCCGCGATATATCGAGCGGCTTATTTCGGGATTCGAGCCGATGCCGGGATTGAAAATTGTGGTCGACTGCGGCAACGGCACAAGCGGTCCCGCGATCATTCCAGCGCTGGATCGTCTCGAAATGGACGCCACTGTGCTTTTTCAGGAACCGGACGGCACTTTCCCCAATCATCATGCCGATCCCACGGTCGTTGAGAATCTCGTTGACCTTCAGGCTGCAGTTAAAGAAAAAGATGCATGGCTTGGCGTGGCGTTCGACGGCGATTCCGACAGGATCGGGGCAATCGACGGAAGCGGACGGATTCTCTGGGGCGATCAGCTTATGATTCTTTTCGCCCGTGACATTCTCGCGAGAAAACCCGGCGCGACGATTGTCGGTGAGGTCAAGTGCTCGAAGATTCTGTATGACGAAATCGCGAAGGCTGGCGGGGTACCGGAAATGTTCAAAACCGGTCACAGCCTGATTAAAAAGCGCATGAAGGAAACCGGCGCGGCGCTCGCGGGCGAAATGAGCGGACATCTGTTTTTCCAGGATCGCTGGATGGGTTTCGATGACGCTTTGTATTCATCGTTGAGACTCGCCGAGCTTGTCTATCAGGCGGGGGTTCCACTGGAGGAACTCGCGAATGACATTCCGACTCTTGTGAACACGCCGGAGATTCGCGTTGAGACATCGGAGGAGATCAAATTCGATGTCGTCGCGAAAGTGCAGGATGCGTTCAGGAGCCGTGAAGGTATCGAGCTTATCGATATCGACGGCGCGAGAGTCCAGACCGAACATGGATGGGGACTCGTGCGCGCATCGAATACCCAGGCAGTTCTCGTGATGCGATTCGAGGCGGATACAGAGGATCACCTGAACGAAATCCGCGCGATGGTCGAATCCGAAGTCGATAAAGCCCGAAAGAATCTGGAATAAAAATAAGGGAACTACCGATAAGGGAACTACCGATAAGGGGACAACAGATAAAGGGACTGCAGATAAAGGGACAACAGATAAGGGGACAACAGATAAAGGGACAAACAGATAAAGGGACTGCAGATAAAGGGGACTACAGATAAAGGGGCAACAGATAAGGGGACTGGCACGCGTTTTTGACCTGCGTATAACATCACTTTTATAAAATACCTCCTGAGGTCAAAAACGGGTGCCTGTCCCCGATCCACCAGACATGATCGAACCTATCCAGAATATTCTCCGCGTTATTCTTATCATTCTCGATGGTGTCGGAATCGGCGAGCTTCCCGATGCCGCCGAGTACAATGATGAAGGCTCGAATACGCTTGGAAATATCGCGGATGCGGTCGGCGGGATGGACCTTCCGACACTCCAGGGACTTGGGCTTGGAAATATCGCTCCACTGGATGGTATTGATCCGGTCGATGCTCCGATGTTCTCATATGGAAAGATGGTCGAGGTCAGCAAAGGCAAGGATTCCACTGTCGGACATTGGGAGCTTGCCGGGCTGATAAGCGAATTCGGATTCCCGACGTATCCCGATGGATTTTCAGACGGGATTATCGATCAATTTACAAAGGAAATCGGCAGGGGAATTCTTGGGAACGAGCCGGCATCGGGAACGGAGATCATCGAGCGACTGGGAGTCGAGCATATCGCTACCGGAAAGCCGATTGTGTACACGTCGGCGGACAGTGTCTTTCAGATTGCGTGCCACATTGAAAAAGTGGCTCCACTCGAAACTCTCTATGAATGGAGCGAGATCGCCCGAAAAATTCTCATGCCGCCGGGACCAACTGTCGGCAGAGTTATCGCGCGACCTTTCATCGGGGAACCGGGAAATTTCAAACGTACATACGACCGAAAAGATTACAATGTCGATCCTCCCCAAAGAACACTCCTCGACTGCCTGAAGGATTCCGGGAGGGAAGTTATTTCGGTCGGGAAGGTCGATACTCTTTTCAATGGACAGGGATTTACACGGATCGAGCACTATGCCGGGAACGAAGAGGGCATGAGCAAAGCGATGGAGATCGTCCGGGAGGACTGGACCGGCCTGATGTTTTTCAACCTGATCGATTTTGACCAGGCCTGGGGTCATCGCAATGATGTCGAGGGTTATTACGAAGGACTTAAAGCGTTCGATAAGTGGTTTCCGGATTTTTTATCGATCCTGAAGCCGAGTGATCTTGTCATTATTACAGCGGATCACGGGAACGATCCCACGACTGTATCAACCGACCATTCGCGCGAGTATGTGCCGCTTCTCGCGTATCATTCCGAGTTGTTAAGGGGAAGAAAACTCGGGGTGAGGGATACATTCGCGGATGTCGCAAAAACGATAGCTCATTTTTTCAACATGGATTGCGATATCGCCGGAACGAGTTTTTTGATTGGATAAAAAAATTCAAGATGAAACATCTCGATAAAATCTTACTGATTATCCTGTTGCTTGTTGTAATCATGCCGGTTTTCGCTGCGGACGACGCGAACCTGTCGGCGCAGTCGCTCGTTCTGGAGGAAACGGAAGATGGGGTTTCCATTATCCTGGAAGGACCGGTCGAGATTGCTTTCAATGGCGATATTCTCACGGCGGATTCGGCGATTGTCCTGCTTGGGGAAGATTTATCGTCGCTTGATGCGGCAATAGTTTCAATCGAGCTGACCGGAGATGTCAGGTACAGCGGATCGAACGGCGCGAGCGGTCGAGCGGGACGGGCGGTATATTACTCACAGGGTCGAAGAATAGTTCTTATGGGTGGAGCGCATTTCAGCCGGGGGGATTTGAATGCATCCGCCGGAACGGTTGAGTACTCGGTGGAATCCCGGCGATTGAATATTTCCGGGAATTGTTCCATCGGCAGCGGGGATCTGTCCGCGACCTCCGGGACGGCGGAATATAATCTTGATGAGGAGACAGGAAATCTATCCGGCGATGTTATCGTTCGCTACTTCATTGGAAAGCCGCTTATCGGGGATGAGGTCGTGGATGAGATAGTCATGCGATCTGAAGCGTTGTATATCTCGGTCGCGGAAGGGAAGATTCAGACCCCGACCGGACCTGAAGGCGGCAGAACGACAATCGATGCGGGAGATTTTTCTCTTGTTGCCAACTCGGTTATTTTCCAGGCTTCGGAATCGGGAATAAGCCAGGTGACCGCGGAGGGGAATGTCAGTCTCTCCGGACCGGATCTGCAATATCTGAACGCGGGTAATATTTCGATCTCCACTTCTGACCGGGTGCTTCTGGCCGAGGGCGGCGTGGAATTTTCGGTGATGGGCCAGGAGGGCAGCGCGGAGTCGATAGAGGTGAACTTTGCGGAGGGCTGGTCGATCAGACTGGTGGGCGGAAGTATCGGGGGAGCGATAGATGAGTCCCTGATTAATGGGGAAACGGTCGATCGGGAGGACGATGGCGGTTGAATTAATCTACCCGATTCAGGAGATTAAAGAGAATAAACATGAACTGAGGTTGATTCTGGGATACAATTACAAAGGCAGCCTGGGTCAGCCAATTTTTGATTATGAGTGAAAAAAACAACAACGAATCCGTTCCCGAAGAAACCGCAGGATCGGACCGGAGTGCCCCAGCGAGTGTGAAACCGGAGCCCTCGACGCATCCGGATGAGCCGGAAAGCGGCGATCATCTGATTAAGCATATCGAGGTAAAAGAGGGTGACAAGGTCCTTGAAGCTCTGAATCTTGTAAAAATCTACCGTCGCCGAAGGGTCGTGGATAATGTTGATCTCAGGGTGACCGAGGGAAAGATAGTCGGGCTTCTCGGACCCAATGGCGCGGGAAAGACCACAAGTTTCTACATGATGGTCGGATTGGTAAGGCCGAACCGGGGACGGATTTATTTAAACGGGAAAGAGATTACTAGGCTGCCCATTTACCAGCGCGCGAGAATGGGACTTGGCTATCTCGCGCAGGATCCGTCGATTTTCCGAAAGCTGTCAGTCGAGGAGAATGTGCTTCTGATACTGGAAGCGATTGGAGTTCCGTACCGGCAGCGAATGGAGCGGATGGAGGAGATACTGAATGAGCTGGACCTGCTCCGCCTTCGCAGGTCGGTGGGTAACACCCTCTCCGGCGGCGAGCGCCGTCGATGCGAGATCGCCCGTGCCCTTGCCGGGTCTCCGGATTTTATGCTTCTTGATGAGCCGTTCACCGGAGTCGACCCGATCGCGATCCAGGATATCCAGCGCATTATTACGATGCTGAAAAAGAAAGGGCTTGGCATTCTCATCACCGACCACTCGGTCAGGGATATCCTTGCCGTAAGCGACTGGGTGTATGTCATGCACCAGGGAAAAATCCTCCAGTCGGGCACATCGCCGGAGATCGCCGAGAGCGAGATAGCAAAGAAATACTATCTTGGTGAACGGTTCCAGGCGGATGACAGCCTTTTCAACATACTTGATGATATCGATTCGGAATCGGATGGAGGGAAATTAGAATAATGACAGTTACGAACCAGGAGATAGCCTGGGGGGATTCTGAAATCCGCGCGTCCCGCCTGGGCACGGTTTTCGATCATGGCGAGGAGGATGATATCTCGCGACTGGTCGAGTTTGCCGAACCCGTTGGGGAAAAGGTGGCGCTTGATTTGATCACCGGGCTTGGGCATGTCGCCCGTGCTCTCGCGCCGCATGTCAGGAGGGTTGACGCTCTCGATCCCGATTCGGAAATGCTGAGGGAGGCTGAAAACCTTACACTGGAGGATCTCGCAAAGAAAATCAATTTTATCGAAGGCGATCCAACAGAGCTGCCGTTTGAGGCGGACAGCTACGATATTGTCGTGTCCCGGATGGCGCTCCGTCATCTCGGAGACGGCACGAAATTTATCAGGGAGGCGCACCGTGTGCTGAAACCATCCGGCAGACTGCTTATGATCGATTCGCTTGCCTCTCCCCATCCCGCTCTGGAGGAGTTCCTCAGAAATCTTTTCAGTTATTACGACCGCTCCCATGTAAAAAGCTACACACTTGCCGAGCTTGAGAATCTTCTGGAACGCGAGGGCTTTGATATCGATCTCATCGAGATATATCCCAAGGAGCATGATTTTGAGACGTTCTCGAAGCAATTCGGTGAGAAGGATGACAATGTGCGGATGATCGCGAAGATGCTCCAGAGCGCAAGTTCCCGTGTGAAGCGGCATTTGCGGGTAATTGAGAAGAAGAGTAAACTCGTTTCGTTTATCACCTGGATGATCCTCATACAGGCCAGACCTGCATCGTCCTCCAGTTCCTGATCGACGTGTCTCCAATGTCCTATCTGCCTCTCAGGAAAATTGACCGCCTTGTATTAAGCGAATTCATTCCATTTTTTTTAATGGGAGTGGCTGCGTTTACGCTTCTCATGGTCGCGGTGACCCTTTTCCGCGACATGATGAAATACGTGGCCGATTATGGATTATCGCTGGGGCAGGTCGGGACGTTCTTCCTGATGGCGCTTCCCCAGACAATCGCGTACACATTTCCGATGGCGATCCTTTTCGCGGGGCTTCTATCGTTCGGCAGGTTGAGCGATACCAGCCAGATCACCGCCCTTCGCGCTGGGGGGATCGGGTTTTTCCGAATCGTCCTGCCCGCGCTGATATTCGCGTGGATCGTGGTGCTGTGTACTTTCATTCTCAATGAAAAAGTGGCGCCCCAGTCGACAATGGCGGCGAAACGATATATCCAGAACGCGATCGTGAGCAAGGGAATCACACTCTCAGAGAAGAACATCTCCTACATGGATCAGGAGGCGGGCTGGCTTTTCGCAGCCGCCGGCGCAGAGGGAAATGTTTTTTACGATGTCAAATGGTGGGATTTTTCCCGTCCCGGCGAATTGTCTCTGTACACTGCCGAGGAGGGTGTCTGGCAGATGGATCAGTGGGAGTTCCACAACGCGAAAGTCATTCATCTTTTCATCGATGGGGAAACGGATATCGAGGAGATGATAGAGAACGGCGGGGAAGGATTCGCGAACGGCGGCAACGTGGTCCGATCCATGACATCGTCGAAACTGGAGATGCAGATCGCGAGGACCCCGACCGATATTCTCGCCGATGCCAGCCGCGACCCGGACGAGATGAGCCTGCAGGAATTGAAGGCGTATTTATCATCACCCGAAATCGAGAAACGGTCGGAATCGTATATAAGGAAAATTCAGGGCACCTACTGCCTGAAAATTGCCGCGCCGTTTATGAGTGTTGTTTTCATTCTCCTCGCCGCGCCTCTCGGACTTGCCCCGCAGCGTTCGACAAGCACGATGGGCATCGGGGTATCGATGCTTCTCGTGTTTATTTATTACATGCTGATGACTTTCTCGGTGAAAATCGCCGAGAGCGGGGCTATGCCTCCGGTTGTCGCAGCATGGCTCCCCAACGTGATCTTCCTCCTCGCCGGCGCATACCTCAACGGCCGATTTTATATCAGAAGTACGTAAAACGGGTATTTGCATCCGGTTATGATATGATATCCTTATTGGGGTGGGTATATCCTTATTGGAGGTGCATTGATGGGTACCAGGTATAAATACCACCAAATTTTCTTTCTCCTGATTTTTATTTAATTTGGCCTGAAATAATGCAACAGCTATATTA
>CBDUUJ010000049.1:0-11493 GCA_965370205.1 uncultured bacterium | reverse complement strand
GCTGGTAATTACCAAGTTGAATTGCCATATGCCAGGCGGAATTAAGAGCCATCGATTCATAATCGGAAAAATTATCAGCTACATATACATAGTCGTTAAGTGCTTTCTCAAGCTGGTGAGTATTTTCATAAAGACTCCCTCTAAGAAGAAAATATACAGGATATTTTAATGAATAATCCAGTTTATCTGCAAATCTGAAAGCCTGATCGATATCGCCAAGATTCAGATAATACTTGGCCTCTGCATAATTAATATGGGCTTCATTCTTGAAAGGTTTTGATTTAAGTTGATCAAGTGTCTCCCTTGCAGCTCCCAAGTCATATTCTTCAAGTTCCTCATTGTACTTAACCCATAGAGGATCATAATCTCCTACTATTTCTCTATATATCCCAACAATGGAGCTATACTGAGTGACCAGAAGGACAAACAGGATAATAATAATCAGCAGCCGTAACTGATATGGTTTCATCGAGTGTGATCCTCCTGGCTGTAAGGGATTAAAATAGAAGTCCTTAACATTATATCAAAGTCATGACTGTCAGGGAGCAGTTTGCCAAACAATCCGGCACAACCGATTAATCAGTTATGCTACAATCTCCGCATGGCTACTGCACGTGAATTGATGGAACGAATATCATCCGAGATGGCGAAGGCCGTTGTCGGACAGGAGGAGGTGGTCCAGAACCTTGTCGTGGCGGTCCTGACCGGCGGACATGTTCTCCTGGAGGGCGTGCCCGGACTCGCGAAAACGCTCATGGGACGGGTGCTCGCGATGACCCTCGACGCGGATTTCGTGCGCATCCAGTTCACCCCCGACCTGATGCCGTCGGATGTCATCGGCACGACAATTTTCGACCCCCAGCAGGGCGAGTTCCGGATGAAAAAGGGTCCGATCTTCACCGAGATCTGTCTCGCCGACGAGATCAACCGCACTCCCCCGAAAACTCAGGCGGCATTGCTGGAGGCGATGGAGGAGCGGCAGGTTTCGATTGAGGGAGTCGAGCATGTGCTGTCGCCGATCTTCACCGTGCTCGCGACCCAGAATCCAATTGAATATGAGGGCACTTACCCGCTTCCGGAAGCACAGCTCGACCGGTTCACATTCAAGTTGATCGTCGGTTATCCGGATAAATATGAGGAACTCGAACTTCTGAAGCGTTACCACATGGGATTTCACTCGAGGGAACTGGAATCGGTCGGAATCGAGACAGTAGCAAATAAGGAAGACATAACCACAGCACGTGGAGAGATCAGGAATGTGCGTGTGGACGAATCGATATTGGACTACATTAATGAAATCGCGAGATCGAGCCGCGAGGACGACGACCTTCTGCTTGGAGCGTCACCCCGCGCGGCGATCACGCTTCTGTTGACAAGTAAAACCCTCGCAGCGTGCAGGGGACGGGATTTCGTGGTGCCGGACGATATCCAGGAGCTTGCCTACCCTGCCCTGAGGCACCGTCTGCTTCTCCGTCCGGAGGCGGAGATCGAGGGAACCCGTCCGGATGAGGTAATCGCGCGGATACTGGGAAAGATCGCGGTTCCGAGGTAGTGGAAAGAGTGCAGGGGTTGACAAAAGTGCTATCTTGTGATAGCATTATTGAGCAAAGGGAAACAATATATCAGTGTAAAGGACAAATTATGTCTACAATTGATAAGGTTAATTGTTTCCTTGAAGCGTTTAAGTCTGAAATAGCGAAATCAGGCTTAATATTTGTACCAAGAAAGAAAAATACTGATTTCCTGGCATTCCAGGGGATGTTTACTTATCAGGCTGAGGAAGTAATTAAGAAACTGACAGCAGTAAATTATTTCGAAGGTCCAATGCCTGATGATGATGGTTCTGAAGGGGAAGTGTGGAAATTCGCAATAGATATTCAAGGAATCGAAACATACATCAAGCTAAAACTGTCTTCGGGGGAAGCGAAGTGTATTTCGTTTCATAAACTTGAAAGACAAATCACCTTCCCTTTCGGATAAAGAGAATAATGACATGGACTTATTTTACTGCATAAATTGTGATAAACGGATGCCTTCCCACATTGAAGAACGTGAGGAAGTCCTGCCTGTTAAAGGAGATCCTACAACCGTCAAGTCTCGGGTTCGGGTTTGTGAAATTTGCGGTGGAGATTGCAGTGACAATGAATTGCTTGACCAGACATTAAGAAAGGCTTATGACAAATATCGGGAAAAACACGGAATAATTTCGCGAGGGGAAATTGAGTCGATACTGAAAAAATACAACATCAGTCAGCGGAGTCTTGCTGCTCTCCTTGGTTGGGGTGAGATCACAATACATCGCTATGTTGCCGGTAATATTCCTGATGAAGCTCACAATCAGATGCTTCATTTC
This sequence comes from uncultured bacterium, assembly GCA_965370205.1. GTDB lineage: Bacteria > JAJVIF01 > JAJVIF01 > JAPKYR01 > JAPKYR01 > CBDUUJ01. The sequence goes on along the minus strand of CBDUUJ010000049.1, from coordinate 9,140 downwards.
ATTGCAGATCCGGCAAATATGGAAAAAATATTTTGTAAAAATGAGGATAGACTTTCCCTACAGGCTCGAAGGAAACTGGAAACAGCTTTGAATACAATGACGGAAAGCAAAAAGGAAAAATCAAGAACCGTCATCACATCCCCGCAGGACAGACTTCCAATCAGCATTTACACAGGCTCCATCAAGTTCTCCGAGGAATCACTCAGAAACATGGTTCTGTATTTCGCTTCACAGGCTGGAGGAGTTCTTAAAACCAAATTGATGAAATTGCTGTGGTATGCCGAAAATGTTCATTTTTCGTTGCACTCTACATCGATATCCGGGACAACGTACGTGCATCTCCCGCATGGTCCCGCCCCCGATGATTATGAATTTTATCTGTCGGAAATGAAACTGGATAACGACATCATAATTGAGGAAACACTGGTCGGCGATTTTCCGGGCTATATTCTTCGAGCGGCAAAATCTCCTGATTTAAGTTCGCTTCCTGGAACTGCGGAACCGGTATTGAAAGCTGTCCGGGAGCATTTTGAAAATTTCACATCCGGTGACATTTCCAGGGTCTCCCATGCCGAACCCGGTTATGTTGAAACCGGCAAGGGAAAACCCATTTCATTTGAGTACGCGGGTAAGCTGAAAGAAAAAATCAATATCTAACTTCTAATCCGGGTGGTTTTGGAGATGAATGGCAGCGACTTTGTTTGCTATTCCACAATCTCGACTTCGTTTTCGCCGCCGGTGAGGCTTCCTATCGATTTGAGAGGCCAGTAGCGATAGACCGCGCGACCGATGATATTTGAAGCCGGGCATGGTCCCCACACATGGCTGTCGGTTGAATTCCTTCGATTGTCGCCAAGTAGAAAATACTCAGCTTCGTTTCCGGGAGTGGACGGATCGTCCCCGGCAAGGCGGACAATCGGCTCGTCATATCCACCGAGCCGCTCGACATAAGGCTCCTCAAGACGTCTGCCGTCGATGTAAACCTTGCCCCTGATAACCTCGATAGTATCTCCGGGAAGTCCGATCACGCGTTTAATCCATCGCTCGCCGGTTCGATCATCCAGCGGGGGATGGAAAACAACAAGCTCGCCTCTTTCAAGCGGATGCCATCGCAGGCTCAGTTTATCGACAATGATCCGGTCGGAGACCTGCAGGGTGGGTTCCATCGACGGTGACGGGATGTAATTCGCCTCGGCGACATTCACCCTGAACAGAAGGACGACAATCAGGCAGATGATGATGTCCCTGGTCCAGAGAATCCAAGGCTCTCGGGGTTTGAAAAACAGAACCGATTTCAGGGTCGTCCAGAAACCGCCCTTTGATTCCTCTTCGGGAATTTCAGGTTCTTCAGGTGTTTTGTTTTCTTCAGTCATGATATAGGGGCAGAATCCATTTTAATACCAGAAATCCAGACTGGCAAGGGGGATAGAAGGTTCATCTCCAACGTATTTTGCAAATCAAGTAAATCAATATAAGATATGCTATAATTCAAATGAGAGGGTATTATGGAACACCCACAGAGGGAACGGGGTTTCAGCCTTATCGGACTTCTAATCAGCGCGACCATAGTCTGCATACTGACGGTTATGGCGCTGCAGACGTATGGACCTGTACTCCAGAGTGCTAACACCGGCGGGGGCACAAACGCCCTTGGGATGAATATATCCAGGATGAGGATGCGCGAGCTGCATCAGGCGGAGATGACGTATCACTCCATACACCGATCCTATGCAACCTGGGCCGAGCTTGTCCGTGACGGGCAGATTCCAATGGGGTATGCCAGTCGCGCCGTTGGAGCGGGAAAGGCTTTTATTCCGGGACATGACATTGAAATTGAGGTTAAAGATAGAGGATTTATAATAACAGCGACACCAAACCCGGAAGCCGGCACATCGGAAAATTCACCGATACTCCGAATCGATCAGTCAGGCCGGCTTGAGGAGGTTCAGCCCGAATGACCCTGCCACCACAAACGGGAAACGACCAAACCGATAACGAATCCGGATCGTCACGCGCCGGGGCATCGACGCAGAACGGGTTTGCAACGCTGGATGTTCAGCTTGGGCAAACGCCTGCGATAGCGAACGGAATTGTCCGCAAGCACTGGGAACTGGCCGAGAGGGAGCAGTATCCATTCTGGATAGGTATTTTCCTGATGGCGGTGCTTGGCGCGCTCGCGTTTATATTACGGGACCTGAAATGGTTTCCGCATGTTGTCGGGCTTGCTGTCCCATCAATTATGACAATCGGATTAATAATTATCATTATATTTTACATCAGAGGCCTTCATGGGAGATTTGAGCGCCAGTGGTCGGTGATATCCGCCGACGGACAACTGTTCAAATTCCTGCGCGACGCCGGTTTGGTGCTTGGGCATCCGGTGGAGCTGGGCGAGCCGAACGAGCATTTTTCGTCGCACCTGGATATTTCATTCCCCGAAGTGGTCAGGGCAACTGAAACGTGGATTCGGAATTCATCCCTTCCGGACCCGGTTCCGGATGACAGCTCACCGGGTCTGTTCGTTCCCCCGGCAACATTGAAGCAGCCATCCAATAGTGAAACCCACAGGGTATATGAGATGGAGTATCGAGGTGTAACGACCCGGGCGACGAGCATCAGGATTGATTCGATGGAGACCGGCTGCCGTGTAACAGTCGGATTCACCATCAGGCCGTCAAATGCGGAAAACCGCGACCGTCTGGCGGATGCCATAGTGGGACGTCTCCAGGACCGTCTTATCGCCGCCAAGGTTCTTGGCGATATCCGCGAAGCAGTCGGGCTGGAACCGGAGCCGATTCCCGACGTGGAGTCGCAGCAATCCATGGGCGGACCCGCAGCATCCGAGGTTACGTAGAAAGTAACTTGCGCACTTCGTGCATGATTTTCTATTTTTCCGTTTATTCCAAACCGAAAAAATATATTGCCAATTTCGGTATCCTTTCCGGGACCCCACCCTTTAGAGGTTGTCTCACAATTCGGAAATATTGTAGCGCGGACGTCCCGTCGGCTGTCGTGCGGGAATCTTGCCCGCATGAATACTGGCATTGCGGACGAGGACGTCCACAAGACAGCCGACGGGACGTCCGCGCTACAGCAGAAAACATAATTCTGAGACAGACTTTTTAGGGTGGGTTTAATTATTACCGGGTGTTTATAAATATTGACGACCCACTCTAAAGAATGGGGTACCGGATTATTCTGCTGTTTTTTTCAACCGCCTTATTTCTCAATCAGACCGAAAATGCAGATGAAACCGTCTTTGCCTGGGACCGTCGAATTCGCAGAAGAAAATTCCCTGCCAGGTGCCAAGAACGAGTTCGCCGGAGTGGACGATCACCTGTTCGCTCGGGCCGATCAGCGACGTCTTGATATGGGCATCGGAGTTGCCTTCCATGTGCGAGTAATTGTCGCGATGCGGGATCAGTTTCGCGAGCGTTTTAATTATGTCCGACTGAACGCTCGGATCGGCGGATTCATTGATCGTGATCGCGGCTGTTGTGTGGGGACAGTACACGGTCAGGATACCGCTCGACCAGCCGTACTCCCTGACTGCGTCGCGGACCTGGCTGGTGATATCGATAAATTCCATCCTGCTGCGTGTGGATATGTTTAATGTAATCATGGCTCCGGAATTATATCATTATTAGTCGAGAACCCACCGAGGGAATTCCTCACAGCTATCAGATCAGGCTCTACAACCCGTAGAACAGCACGGCAGTGCGTTATTGGATTTTTCATGAAAGCAGGATAGGACGCACTGCCGTGCTGTTCTACGAGCATAAATCGATAATATTCTAAATCAAACTTCTCGCTTTTAATCTCAGATACTCATTCACGACCGCGACGGTCAAATCCTGCGGAGCGACATCGACAACAAGACATCCTGCGCGGCTCAACTGCCTTGACGCAAGTTCCCGGCTTGTTGCGAGGTCGCATGCGACAGCTTTTTCATAAAGCTCGTTCGCGTTAGATGGAACCTGATGCTCTATCTCGGCAAGCTCGGGATCTTTCAGCAGCACGGCGAGTGGAAGGTGCCGTGGATGAACCGACGGCAAATGACTAAGGAGAACCGATGACGCGGACGGGTCGACGACATCCGAGAAAAGCACGATCAGGCTTCGTTTCCGCCATGTGCTGAGGAATGTTTTTATCGCGCCGGCGTAATCGCTCTCGACGACCGACGGCTGAACATCATAAAGCGCCTCAATGATCCTGTTTAGCTGGGCTGTGCCGCGCCGGGGCGCGAGGTAGTGCTGGATTTTCGCGCCAAATGCGATAAGCCCGACCTGGTCGCCCTTCAGGATCGCCACGTACGCAAGCATCAATGCGGCATTGATCGCGTAATCAAGACGGGTGTGCTCATCGATTCGCCCGATCATCTGACGGCCGCAGTCGATGAAAAGCGTCAGCGGCTGGGATCGCTCGACCTCGTATTCCCTCACAACCAATTTCCCTCTGCGCGCGCTTGCCTTCCAGTCGATCGCGCGGAATTCATCGTCGGGATTGTACTCTCTCAACTGGCTGAATTCGGTGCCGCGACCGAACCGTCCGATCGGTTTGAATCCGGCAGCGAAGAGCGCGCCCTTTCGGGCAAGCAGATCGTAGCGGCGGGTCTGGATCAGGTTAGGATAAACCTGCGCTTTGGTCTCATGCTTGACAGCCAGCCGCCGGATGATAAATCCCAGCCGTCCGATGATCCGGAGATGGACTTTCGGGAACAGGACATCCCCGCGTTTTTCCGGGCGATAGTGGTAGGTCAGTGTGACGGACTGGCCCGGCGCAATATGGAAATCGATTCTCTCCGGCTTGATCCGCCCGGGATCGGGGTATTCATCGATCATTGAGCCGGTGAGCGGTTTATCCCAATGATTGGTGATCGTGATCGAGACCGGATTATCTGCGAGAAGGCTCAGTTTCTCCTCGCATTGTCTTTCGATCTCGATGTCGTCGCGGCTGGGACTGAAAAGGAAATCGATGAGGATGAAAATAACGACAAGCCCGACATGGATTATTAAAAGACTGATAAAAAATTGCGCAAAACCTGCCAGGATCTGCCAGATCGCAGCGGTCGCGAGAAGGATAAGACTCCGTCGGGTAAGGAGCATGTGTGGATTTTATCATAAATAGAGAGTTTGGATTTGTTGAGTTGCATCTGCTTTGTTTTATGCGTGCGACCCTGTACAATCCATTACGTGATATCCGCCGGAAAAAAAGATTCCGATAAGCCCGATAGGAAACAAAAGAAAGCGCATGGCGACCCGCTTCCCCTCAGGCTGAGCATCGCGGTTGGGATCATCGCGATGGCGGTCTATCTCCTGACCCTGTCGCCGGGGGTAAGCTGGGCGCATCATTCGGAGGATTCAGGCGACCTGATAACATCCGCGTGGCTGCTCGGAATTCCTCACCCGACCGGATATCCATTATTCTGCATTCTCGGCTGGCTCTGGAGTCACATTATTCCATTCGGGACAGTCGCGTGGCGGATGAACGCATTCAGCGCGATTTGGAGCGCGATGGCTGCGGGGATCACCGTTCGGGCGGTCTGGGCGAGCTTCGACCTGCTTCCGGGGAATGTGTTTGTCAGGTTGACACGATTCGGTCGGGCGGTCGCGGCGATGTCATCCGGATTGATTCTCGCGTTCGCGACCGATGTGTGGTCGTTATCGATAGTGACCGAAGTTTACTCCCTCAACCTTTTCTTCGTGTCGTTAATAAGCTGGATTCTCATCGAGCTTCTCATTGGAGCAGGAGAAAAAAAAGATGAGGATCATCCGAAACGGACAGGAAACTGGCCTGCCCGTCGCGCGAAGCTGATCTCGCTGCTCGGACTCCTCTGGGGACTTGCGCTGACAAATCATCTGACAAGCATTTTTCTTTTTCCGGGGATTCTCCTTGTGTTGATTTTCGGAAATTTGAAATTGAATTTCCGTGAAGTATTAAAAGGGGCGGGATGGTTTGCGGTCGCTCTTCTTTTGTATCTTTATCTCCCGATCCGTTCACTCATGGAGCCGCCGCTGGACTGGGGCGATCCGGAAAATTTCCCGAATTTCGTCTGGGTGGTGACAGGTCAGCAGTTCAAGAAACTGATGTTCGCACTCCTCCCGTACCAGATGCTTCATCAGATAGTGCGATACTCGTCGATTCCCGGCGAGCTTGGCGGGATCGGAGCGCTTGCCGCCGGACTTGGGGTGTGCAGACTGCTTCTCGGATGCAACCGTGGAGTGATCCTGCTTCTTATACATACTCTGATGCTTGTCGCGTCCGGACTTTTCTATCTCGCGAATTATTACATCTGGGACCCCGAGGGATATCTCCTTCCGATGATCTGGGCGGCATCGCTATGGGCGGGATGGTCGCTTGTGCTGCTGATTTCCATGCCGGAAAATTTCCTGAAAGCTGCGAGGACGATCGCGATTGTTCTGCTGATAATCGCGCCGATTGCGGGTTTGGTCGGGCATTGGAAGGATGTCGATCTCTCCGGAACCCGTGACGCGATTCAGTTCGGAGAGGAATCATTCGGGAATTTTGAGAAGGATGCGTTGGTTCTGGAAGTCCGATACGAACGCGCGTTTACGCTTTGGTATTACCGTGAAATCGAGTACGCGGATACCCGTGATGATGTCGCGGTTGTTTTTATCGAACATGCGACTTTCGATTGGGGGCTTGATCTCTTCCGGCGGAAATATCCCGATCTGATCCTTCCGGAAACTCCTCTGACCGGCGGTGAAAAGGACGCAGCGACCGCGGCATGGATAATTGAAAATAATATTGACAAAAGGCCGGTGTATTGCGGCGCGACGGTCGATGAACTTATGGAGAAAGGCTACCGGTTTCAGGGAGTAGGCTTAATGTTCCGGGTTTTTCCACCGGAAATATAATAGAGCCCGATTAATAATAGAAGAGTTGCAATTGTAATCCACATGCCGGTCCTGAAACTTGAAGGAACGTATCTGAAAATCAAAGTGTGATCGCCAGCGGGGATTTTCACCGCGCGGAATGCCGAGTCTGCGGGATAGATGGTCGCAGGTTGATTATCAAGGAACGCGGTCCATTCCGGATACCAGCCGTCACGGAGGATCAGATAACATTCATCGGGAGCGTGTATTTCGAGAACAAGATATTCGGGATCATCGCGCGTAATTTTCACATCGCTGCCCTCAAGAATAATTTCATCATCCGGATTTATTTCATCCGAAAATGCAAACGATCTGTCCCCGCGGTCGGAATCCTCGACGATGACAATATTCTCCCCCTGTTGTAAAGCCTGAACAAGCGGACTCTGGTCGGGATCGTTTGAGTACGCAATATTCCGGGTGAGAAATGCTCTCGGCTCAGGGTTATCGACTTCCCAGACCTGTATGAAATCGTCGTGATCGTCGGAACCGTCCTGCGATCCGTCGAAACGATCATCCCAAATCATCGTGCAGTCCGTTCGCGATTCGGATGGAAATTCTCCCTGGCTGATGATCCATCGTACTCCAAGTGCGCGGAATCTCTGGTGATACATGATCGACGGCGCCCGGAAAGCGATCAGCGCACGGTAATCGATGAACATGTCCTCGCCGAGCAACTGGCTGCAGTAATCGATATAGCGTTTCGGGACCAGGGAATCATATCCATCGACAGCCTGTATGCCGTGCGGGAGATGAAGATTTGGTGTGAACGGACTTTTCGAGCGTTTGTGAGGATTGAACGGAAGCGGCAGGTCGGCCCATCTTGCGAGACGGTTCCCGTCTGCGGAATTTGATTGCTCTGTCGATGCCGGTATTTGATCGGCCCATTCCGTGATGAATGGCGTGTCGGGAGTGTAGTCGGGCTGGGAGTAGACCGGCTGGAGATACCAGAAAGTTGTCATGGAAAAGATCAGCATCGCAAGTATTACTGTCCATCGCAGCCACGGAAGTCTGGCATTGATGAAAATCAGAATTGAAATCGCGACGGCGAGAACGGCGAATCCGACAAGATAATAAACATGCCACGGACTGTGAGCGAGCAGGTTCGGGTTCTGGAATTCAAGAAGGAACGGCAGAGCAACAACGGGCGCATATCGAAGGAACCATGCGGCGAACGAGATTGCCGCAATTGCGAGAATGATGAAAATGATTTTTTTGAGATGACTGAGAGAGATTTTCTGATCGTTATTGAATAAAGCCTCGATTCCGCATGCCGCGAGTAGTGCTGCAATCAGGTTGATAACTTCTATCGGGAGGAGGATGGTCACGCCCCATCCGGGAAGGATATCGATCATCCAGATATACACTTCCGGAATCCAGATCGGGACCGCGAATAGCAGCCACAGAACTCCGAGGAGACGCGCGCGACTTCGTCCGGCAAGAATCCCGAGAAACGCGAGAAGGTAGAGAAGCACGCCGCCATACTGCCATGCGCGCTGTGTTCCATGGCCATTGATCGGCAGCAGGATATCCGCACGCTCGCCGAATCTCGCGGCGACCGGATCGAGTCCGGCTTCCGCAGGCGGAGTTATCAATATGCGTTTTTCGCGCTCGAATGCCTTGTCGGTGAAGCCTTCGACCTGCCTGACCGTTTCCTTCGAGTAAGCCCATGCGGGAAGATTCGCGATCGCACTCACACCCGCGCCGAGGATGTAAACAGCAAGCAGCGCGACGAGAGGAATTGTCCAGTGCAGCCGTCCCGATCCGGTTCGACGTACCACCCACCATCTTGAGATGAAATAGATCGCGGTGAAATATGTGAGATGGACGACAAGAACGGGATAGCCGGTCATCAGGATCAAACCGGCGATAAATCCCGCGATGGCGATCGGGCGAAATCCGGGTTTTTCCAGGAACCCCTCAAGCGCCCAGAGGAGCCACGGGAAGCCGATCACGCCGAGCGTCCAGAGCGGAAACGGCAGAAAATGAACTCCGCATGTGAGCCATAGAAGCGAACCCACAGTCGCGACAGTGCGGATCATCCGCCATTTGCGGAGAAGGAAATACATACCCCATCCCGACAGAATCAGATTGAAAAGCTGGAACCATCCGATGATTTTATGCGGATGAGCGATCAGCTCAGCAAGAATGAACGGCGGAAAGAAGTATGGGATCAATCGATTGGCGTAGAGCGGCGTTCCGCAGAACTGCCACGGGTTCCAGTGCGGGATTCGTCCCTCCCGAAGG